>LOEW01000269.1 GCA_001516045.1 Desulfosporosinus sp. BRH_c37 | reverse complement strand
GTAGATTACAATAAATCGAGTCATGCAGTTTATGATATCAAGTACCACATCATTTGGGTTACAAAGTATCGGTATAAAATACTTGGCGGAGAAATATCAAAACGGTTACGAGAACTTGTCAGACAAGGATGCGAAGCAAGAAATATTACAATTGTACAAGGAAATATCGGAAGGGATCATGTGCACATGCTGCTGTCATGTCCTCCGAGTCTGGCACCGAGTAAAATAGTACAATATCTTAAGGGGAGATCATCAAGGTTATTGCAGGATCAATATCCGGAATTAAAGAAAAGATACTGGGGTCAACATTTATGGGCGAGAGGGTATTTTTGCGCAACGGTAGGAAGTGTGACAGAAGAAACGATTAAGAAGTATATAGAAGACCAAGAACTCTCGGGAGGTAACGAGATTTTTAAGATTACTGAATGAGTTTCAGTCATAAAAAAGTTGCTTTCAGCGACAGGTCTTTTCAGAAGGATTAATCCTTGGGCGGTCGACTTTCAGTCGATAAGCATTTATGCTTTAACCCGCCCACTTCAGTGGGCGGTAGTTTAGTTCATGATATCATCTTTTCTACCAAATATTATTATTCAGAAAGGATGACTTATTATATCTGAGAACTCCCTGCTCTTTCCTCTCATCTTCAAAAGATGATTATTGAAATGGAATTAAAAAAAGCTATTCACCAAAAAGTTGTCCATTCATTTATATGGGAAAGTATCCAAATGTCAGATCATTTTGGTTGATTTTGTATTTAGGCCATGATACTATTATCACAATTCACTGATAATAGAAAGAGATCCTAGACAACCTATAACTTAATCATGGTTGTTATTGTTATTATTATTATTATTTTTTTTTAAACTTCTAAACTATATATGAGAGGCAGTTTTAGAGGATATTAGAAGAAGCCGGGTTTTTACATGAGGTGAGATGTGAAAGATACTCAAAAGAAAGAAAATAACCAAAGAAAGGAGCTTTTACCTGAAAAACTGGGTGTCCAAAAAAGCATTGTAAATAAAAACGCTGAAGTTGCTTTTGCCGCAGCACTTTCACAGGGAACAATTCCACATACTTATGGCCCTGAACTGTTCGCCGGACTCAGCAAGCTTGGAAATTACTCTTTTTTGAAGGTTCTTGAAAATAATGAAAGAACAAATAAAAAGTTAATAAGGTATACAGATGACGAAACCTTCAGCCAGGAAAAGGTCGGACTTTTGAAAGAGAGACTTTCAGGCGATTTCGATCAGGATGTGAATGAAGTGGAACTAATGCCAGAAATGGATAAATGTCAACCAATTCCTGGTCTGATCGGGGAGGAAAGCGGCAATTTGTCCACATTGACACCAGTCCCTTTTGATCAAGCAATCATTGAATAACTTGAGAATGCTAGCAGATTACAATTCATCAACTCATACGGGAAAGGAAACAGGGAATGTTTTATGACTGGTGGTAGAATTTATCAGGTACAGGAAATCCTTGACCATGAGGGCTGGAATTATGAAAGAAAAGATAACGACATTCTTCTCGTAGCTTCCTTCCGCACCAAAAAATGGAAGATGGTCATCAGCTGCGAAGGCGAAAGGCGGGTCTGCTGTTTTTCAGTGTTTCCCTGGGCTTGTTCGGAGGATAAACTGATAGGGATTTGGGAAGCATTGAATGAATTGAATCTGGCGCAGCGGATAGGCTGCTTTATGATAAACACTGCTGACAGGCGGGTAGTTTACCGCTGTGGCATACATATATTGGACGAGTATACAAGTTATGAGTATATCAAGGAAGTTCTTCTTTCCAGCGTTGCCTTAGTTAATGCCAATTGGGATAAGGTTTACAGTGTAATTTATGGCGCCGGGTAGAGGTTTCCCATATTGCGCCTATGGGAAGGGATGGTGCATATGGAAAGTAAGGATTGGGATGTGGGGCTGGATAGACTAGATAAGCCCTATGAAGACCAGTGGGAGTTAATGAATGATTTTATGTCCCTTCTCGACACGAGGATATATTACCTTTATAAGTATCACATGTGGGTGGGGCCGGAAAACAATTTGCAGAATATGATGGGTTTAGCAGTATCCCGGGCGGAGTTTGAAATGAATCTTACTAGGGCTACGGATTCTGTAATAGGTTTGAATCTAAAAAAGGAAGAAATTGCAGAAATTGAAGCCTTGAACAGCTATTTTTCTGGACGACTATTACAAACCGCATTAATGCACCCGGAGCTTTCCATGCTTAAGCTGATGAAAATGTTTTCTCTGGACTTTTTTTCAGAAAACTGTTTATTGCTTGCTTTTGCTGTCCAAATGGATAAAAAGTACGAAAAGATTTTTGCTTTTTTACAAGATGACATAACAAAAAAAATTCCTACAGCAGAAACTGCAATTAAGCTTTTTGCCATACCTGGAGAGATGACAGCGGATTATTTTAATTATTTTACACAGAGCAGTATCTTGAGAAAATTTCTGTTGAATCCAGACGATAAATCAGACTTACTTATTAATATTCCAATTAGTTTAAGAGAACGGATTGTGGATTACCTTATCGGGAACGATTCTAGGCTGGAGAATGGCTTTATTAAACTGTTTGATCAGACTGATGAACTCCACGAGCTGGTGGTTGACGATTTCACTGCCCATTGCCTTGTTTCCATTCTATCCTCTTCGTTAAATACTCATAAGAAAAACGGTGGGACAGTACTGATCTTCATTACAGGAAAAAGGGGAAGCGGACGAAAGTTCCAGGTAAAGCAAGCAGTTTCCCGGATAAATGGAAGATGCTTGTTTGTCAATACAAAAGCTCTTCTTGAAACATCGGGTTCCATGGAAGTAAAGATCCAAGAAATCATCTGTGAAGCTGTTTTAAGCGATGCTTGTCTTTGTTTTGCAGACTTCAACTCTCTGCTTGAGGAAAGTAACCAAGGAGAACTATATGAATTTAGCACATCCATGGCCTCAAACGCAGTCTACTTGCCAGAGTCGGTTTTTGCCACATCGGAGAAGGGCTGGAAGGATATGAACCTGCCCGACAGTTTTATAAAAGTTGACATTCAAATAGATCCTTTAGACGAAAGTTCGCGACTGAAGCTCTGGGAAGCCTTTACTAGGGAAAGAAAGCTGGAGGCGGATGTTGATCTGGCTGAATTGGCAGCAAAATTTAGATTTACACCTGGCCAAATCCGAAGTGCGGTTATCCAGGCCACACGTCTTTGTGAAGTAAACGGATCCCTAGCAATAGACACAGTAACACTGCATAAATGCTGTTATTCACAAGTTGTCATACGGCTCGATACGTTGGCCAGCCAAGTCAGACCAGCCTATACTTGGAATGATCTGGTATTGCCTGCTACTCAAATAGCATTGCTCCAGGAAGCATGTACACATGTAAAGTTTAGGCATACGGTGTACCAGCAATGGGGCTTTGATAAGATAGTATCTTATGGCAAAGGTCTCGCCATGTTGTTTTCCGGACCTCCGGGCACAGGAAAAACTATGGCGGCACAGGTCGTCGCAAACCAGCTTCACATGGAAATGTACAAAATTCAGCTTTCCCAGGTGGTCAGCAAGTACATTGGAGAAACGGAAAAGAACCTGCGCCATATTTTTGAAGAAGCAAAAAATGCCAATTGCATTTTATTTTTTGACGAGACAGATGCTCTTTTCGGTAAAAGATCTGAGGTCAAGGATTCCCATGATCGGCATGCAAACATTGAGACTGCATACTTATTGCAGCAGATTGAGGAGTATGACGGGGTCATTATTATGGCTTCCAATCTGCTCCAGAATATCGATAATGCTTTTATGCGCCGGATCAATTTTATAATCTCTTTTCCATTCCCGGATGCGCCAACTCGTAAGCTGCTTTGGGAAAAGATGCTGGGTGCTGGTGCTCCCGTTGCGAAAGATGTAAATCTTGACTTTATGTCAGAACAATTCAAGATAGCTGGTGGAAATATTAAAAATATTGTTATCCATTCAGCTTTCCTCGCTGCAGCCCAGAAAACGTCAATTACTATGAAGCATCTTTTGAAGAGTGCAGTGAATGAACAACGCAAGGAAAGCATCATTATTGTTAAGGAAGACTTGAAGGAATATTCTGACCTGATTTTTTAAGAAAAATTGGCTGGCTCCCACGAAGACACTGTCTTCGCACGAATTAGCCTTCTTGTAATCGCTGGCCATGATTCGAACTATCCGGTAGGTATTCCTTCCTGGAGTCAGCCTTGCCCTCGGACATAGGTTATTAGGCTCCGGATTAGGTATTATAGGACCAACTGGGAGTTTCTTTCATCCTACTCACTTATACGAAACGAATTCTCTCTATATAGGGGTCTGACTAGTATAAATAATAACCAAGGGAGGGATTAATTATAGATGTTATAGGACATATCCAAATAGTGGAAGATTATGGGTAGTACAGGCATATCTCTAAAAAAGAAAAGAAAGCTTCCCAGTGAACTTCAATCCACGGCTTCCATGAAAAGTAAAATTGAGATGGATCTTGCCTTAGGGGTAGGAACAACGAGAGTTAAAAGGATTGATCCCATAAATTTCATAAAGGAGAGTTTCAGATCAACCTTTGAGCTGTCTGGACAGAACAATGCCAGTCAGTTTGCTGGGATAAACGATTTTATCGATAGTCGGGGAGAGATATACCGTAACGGGAGAGAAAAAGGGGAATTTGGGAAACACATTAGTATGACGGAACAACAGCAGGGGGAATCGGCACAAAAGCTTGGGCGGGAATTTCCCGACTACGAAAGTACAGCAGAAGAAAAAGCCAAGGGCGATTTTTCCAAGAGATTTTCAAAGATAGCTTTTCGAAATGGAAGCCTTGCATCCGCAGTATTACAAAATGGCGGTAAAACAATGTTTGTATCTTGCCTGAAAAGGGCGTTGAAACAATCCGAAACTACCAATTTCAGGCAGAGCAAGCTCTTTTCTATATCTTCCGTAAACGATCCATTAAATAATACTTTAGATAAAGTTGAATTCAACCGATATACCAATAGGGCTATAGAACTAGTGGTGGAATCCATTCTCAGAGCTAGGCAGACGCTTCTGTTATTTGAGCGCCAGGCATTGGATGATTCCGAGAAAGCAGTCTTGGGAATGAAGAACAATATTATCCGCAACCTATACCCATTCCTTACCATTTCAAAGGATGCAGAAAGGTTGGTGGTATATGAAGAAAAACTAAGTGAATTGACATTATTGGAGGGGAATGCTGGAGACAGCAAGGAACGAAATGAAATTGCCCGTCAAAAGGCTGCTTTGGCTGTTGGTATCACTAAAACTCAGGGACTGATTACGAGGAAACAGCAAATGCAAAATCAATTCTTTTATCGGTTGGAGCAGCTATTGGAAAATTCCAGGAACGCCGAAGTGGTCTTCAAGGCGCCTCACTTTGCAGATAGTGTTGTGGAGGAACTTATGGATACGTTGGAGCTTACCGAGGATGACATAGATGATCAAGATGACATAGATGATCAGAATGATCAGAATGAAGTTAAACCGGAGGAACCTTCAGGAAAAGCAGAAAAGTATTCGCGGAAAGCCGAAGCGGTATTTACGGCACCACATTTTGCAAGTAGTGTTGTGTTGGATACGCTGGAGCTTCCCAAGAATGATAGAAATAAAAAAGCTAAACCGAAGAAACCTTCAGGAAAAGAAAAAAAGTAATATGATTTGTTTCCTAGCTGCTAAGTAGCAGTAAATATAAAAGAGAGAGGGGGTAACTGATTCTGCCGTCAATAATTATTGATTGGTTGGAATCGGGAACAAAATGCCAGAGTATTTATCACCAGGAGTCTATGTCGAGGAATACGAATCTGGTTCAGTACCGATGTCTGGAGTAGGGACCAGTACAGCAGGTTTTATCGGCTTGGCTGAGAAAGGCCCGGTTGTTGGAAAACCGCAATTTGTAACCAGTATTAGTGATTACATGCGAATTTATGGCGGGTATCTTTCTGAATCGAAATATGGAGAGAATAGATACCTCCCATACTCAGTGGAGAGCTTCTTCGTTAATGGAGGTACCAAGTGTTATGTCATGAGGGTTGCTCCATCAGATGCAAAGGCGGCGACGGCTAGAACACCGGCAGTATTGTCCTTTACAGCGGCAAGCCCCGGCGAATGGGGCAATAAGATCAAAGTTTCCCTTGTCCCTTCCAGCAGACAAAAAACACCTGTTTATGAGGCGGAGGGCTTCGATTGTGTCTTTAAGAATATTGATGGCTTTTACGTAGGGGATGTTGTAGTTTTTGATGATGGAAAAACCACGACCTATAACAAGATAAAAGCAATTCAAGAAAAGACGGTAACCTTTGAAAATCCTGTCAGCTTATCAATCGTTGACAAGTCCCTTGTTCCTACAAAATTCGTTAAGAGCAGCGAAATCAATGTCAGCGTAAAATGTGACGAAGCCAAGGAGGATTATGTATTTGTATCCTTGAATCCGGACTCACCGGATTACATTGTGTCTCGTCTGGCCAAGAGCGAGCTTGTCACTATCGATGTATCTTTTAGAGAGCCTGAATCCGCAAAAGCCTCTGAGGTGAAAAAAGTCGATAAAACAGTCGATAAACCAGTCGATAAACCAGTCGATAAAGCAGGCGATAAGCCAGCAGAAACTACTCCGGTTGCGTCTGCACCAGTTGCTCCTGCATTAGCAGCTGCTGGATTTTTGCCACCTTATGAAGCTATTGGAGCGAAGGGCACAGGTCTTGCGATTATTTTTGCGGGCGGTTCTGAAGGTAGTCTAGGTGGGATTACTGCTGCAGATTTTATCGGAACTAATCCTGGTCCCGGAAAACGGACAGGTATCCAATCCTTCATCGAAGTAAGTGATGCAAGTATGATGGCAGTACCGGGTATTACCATCCCGGATGTACAGCTTTCGCTGATAGCTCATTGTGAAAACACGAAAAGTAGATTTGCTGTTCTGGATGTACCGAGAGACAGGAAAAAGATTGATGAGATTCTTGAGTACAAGGATATGTTTGACAGTTCTTACGCAGCCATGTACCATCCATGGTTGGAATCGTTTGATTCACTTGCCAAGAAACGCTACTTTCTGCCTCCTTCAGCGGCAATGTGCGGTATTTACGCTCGCTGTGACCTGTCTATAGGCGTACATAAGGCTCCGGCCAATGAAGTTGTACGTGCCTGTACAGGCTTGGAATATGGCTATAACAACGCCGAGCAAGACAGACTCAATCCGGCCGGCGTCAACCTTATCAGAGCATTTCCAGGAAGGGGCATCCGCGTATGGGGTGCCAGAACCTGCTCCTCTAATGGCAACTGGAAATATATTAATGTCCGCAGATTGTTTATTTTCCTCGAAGAATCCATTAAAGCTAACACAAACTGGGTTGTCTTCGAAGCTAATACAGAGCTTCTGTGGGCAAGGGTACAGAGATCTGTTGAGCTTTTCCTTTCTTCAGTATGGAGAGGTGGAGCATTGGCGGGCACATCACCGAATGAAGCTTTCTTTGTCAATATCGGACGCGGCACCACAATGACCCAGGATGATATAGACAATGGCCGCTTAATTTGTGTCATTGGTGTAGCGCCTGTGAAACCAGCTGAATTTGTGATCTTCAGAATTGGCCAATATACAGCTAATGCAAATTGATAGCAAATTAATATAGAGGAGAAAGGATTGAATAGTCGATGCCAGAGATTAGATATCCATTCAGAAATTTTAGGTTCAAGGTTGAATTTGATGGTGTGGAAAGCGCAGGTTTTTCAGAGGTTTCCGGAGAGGACGTTTCCGTTGATGTTGTCGAGTACAGAGAAGGCAATGAAATTAGGACTACCCCAAGAAAGCTTTCTGGGCTTACCAAATACGGCAACATCACCTTGAAGTGGGGTGTTATTGGCACTATGGAAATGATGGAATGGCTCCATACAGTTGCTTCCGATAACACTGCTGGACCGACCGGAATCGCAAGAAAGAATCTTGTAATCAAGATGCTTGATGATACCGGAGCTGATGGGCCGTCATGGGAAATAATTAATGCATGGCCTATGCATTATACCGGACCAACTTTCAACGGTCTTGGATCCGAAATAGCTATAGACACCCTTGAACTTACTCACGAAGGTATGAACCGTATTGATGGCGGTGCAGTTGACTCTGCTGCACCATCAACAGTATAACGCTAGGATAAAAAAGTAAAACAATTTAAGCAACAAGTGCTGTTATGCAGGCCATTCAGCCTGTATAACAGCAGGTTGCATATCTTATTTGAGGGGTGTAGATATGTCTTTTCAAACAGAATATGAATTTGAACTTCCCAGGGGGTATCTGGATGCCACCGGAGAAATTCACAAAAAAGGTGCCATGAGGCTTGCAACCGCAGCTGACGAGATTCTTCCCATGCGAGATCCGAGAGTCCAACAGAATCCAGGTTATCTGACGGTGATCCTGTTGGCCAGAGTCGTGGTCAGACTTGGTACGTTGAGTTCAATCAATACCAAAATCATCGAAAACTTGTTTACTATCGATATGGCATTTTTACAGGATTTATATCAACGTATCAATATGTCGGAAGTCCCTTCCTATAAGGTTCAATGCCCTAAATGTGAGCATTCTTTTGAGGTTCCATTAGATTTTTTAGCAGAATAGAGCTTAACCTATATCCAGAGGAGAAGCTCTATGAAGAAGCATCATTTCTAGGTTACTACCTCCATTGGTCCCATGAACAGATTATGCAGTTGGACCATAGGGAGCGTCGCAGATGGTGTTCTGAGGTTTCCAAAATCAATAAGAAGCTAAGCAATAAGGCGGAGAATGTATTCGATAAAAGATAATTTTAACTGGCAGGATGTTGATAGCTATGGCACGTAAACCTTTAGGTCCGAATGATGTTAATGAATATTATAAAGCTATGGGTGCCCGTCCTGAAGCGCAGGCCTGGGAAATGCCAATTTATAACAGTCTTAATGGAAAACCAATTACTGGACAGGCCCGCAGTGCGCCCAAAAAGAGCGGCAGTTTTGTTGCACCTGTCTATAACAATCAGGGGAAACCGATTATTAATGAAAATGTCAGTGACAAAAATCAGAACGGTGATCCTATGTATCGGGTTGAGGTCTACCGACCAGGTATAAAGCAGGGACAACAGTTTAAAGCCCCAAAATATAATAATGCTGGTAAACCAATCATCAACAGTACTATTCCAGAGAGCGGAAGCGGGAATTTATATCGTCCATCCGAACTGAAGAAGTCCGGGGTTCCCATCCCTTTGGCACGGCAGGAAACAGTACTTGCAATGGGGGAGAATAAAAAGCTTTACTTAAACAACAGCTTTTCAATTTATGCTCCTATGCCAATCGGCAGTTTTACCAAAGTATCCGGGATGGAGACTGAATGGGAACTGGAATCCTATCATGAGGGTGGAGATAATGGCAGCGAACATTATTTCCCTAAGCATATCAAGAATTCGAACCTGGTTTTTGAATATGGCACCGGTCTTTTAGACCCTCTTGTGACCTGGTTCAACATGAGCAATCTGGGAATGATGGTTAAATTTCCACTCTTGGTTTTTCTTACGAATGAGCTGAAGATACCTGTAAAAATGTGGATGGTTATGGATGCAATGCCTGTGAAATATTCTGCACCGCATTTTGATGCTATGGTTTCTGAAGTGGCTATAAATCGGTTGGAGTTTATTCATAACGGGTTGATCAACGTTTTTTAACGCGGAGAAAACCGGGGCGGAGGTTGTAATGAGCATAACTTCATTGAAGAGTATTCACTGCAACGTCAGGAGTTTCAAACCGTTGACGCACAAATCGAATACCATAGTAAATCCGTTTTCTAGGATCATCGGGACGAGACTCCAGGATTTGGTCCGGGAGCGTTTTCTTTTGCGTGTTTATAACGGATGGAGTCTGCTTTCCCTGTTCTTTCGGGAGGAGAATCCGTCTGTAGGTACTCATGCTCTGGTTAACCATGTTCAAAACCTATATCCAGAGATCATTTTCAACATACTTACAGGATTTAAAAGTATTAAAGTGACAAATGTGCCATATGTGCCATATCTGGATGGATTCAGCTCAAGAGAAAAGATATTGAATAAATCCTCTGTAATTATTACAAACAAATTTATAAAAGAAGAAACCAAGCTTACCGAACGGGTTTATCCCAGTTCAGTCATTAGGCTTGTTTACAGAGATACGGAAAAGAATCCTTTATATTTAGATAAGAAACCAGAATTGCAGACACAGTATAATCATACGGATCGTCTTATTAACAATCTCTGGAAGAGATACATGCCATCGGAGCACAAGCCATCAACGTCAACCCAGATGAGCCTGCTAGAGGCAGGGAGGGAATACAAAGAAACAGCTCCTATAAGTGTAAAGAGTATTTTCAAACCAACTTTCCAAGGGTCGGGAGCCAAGCTCGAAGAAAAACTGGTCCAGAGTGTATTCAGAACATTTACGGAAAATTGGCTAGAAAGAAATATGGCTAGCAAGGTATGGAGAGAAAGGTTTGAAAGAACGATTGGCAAGAATCCGTTCTTCAAGCAAGAGACAGGAGATACCCAGGGAAACAGCCTAATTCAAAGTTATTCAAGCTTTAAAGCGGAACTTGCCCATATAAATAATCCCATTGAACTTAGAATCCCAGGAGTTGCCGGGGGGGAAGGCCCGTCTGTCCTGAAAATACCAGCGACAGGGATGGAATACCGGCCTAGTATAAAAGTACCAGGTGCTTCAAATTTCAGGGGAATTGTCGAAAATGTATTTTCCCGTATCATGGCAACAAAACAGATCCTGGAAGTACATATGGAGTATTCCAGGATACCA
>LOEW01000268.1 GCA_001516045.1 Desulfosporosinus sp. BRH_c37 | reverse complement strand
GCCGAAGGCGCAGATCCACAGACGAATACTTTCGCGCTGTAGGATGGAGTCTACCTCCTTCGCCGCCAAGGATTTTTATCAGGAAAGGGCGGCTCGGCGAAACCCTCTACTAGAGGCTTTCGTCACCGAAGCGGAGTACGGTGTACACTCCCATTTGTAGAAGTGGGAGTCTCACGATTGGATAGATATGGACAGTAATCGAGAGTGAGGGATCAGCTTTGCGGATAACAAATAATATGTTGAGCCAAAACTTATTACGAAATCTAGAAACAGCTCAGGGAAGAATCGATGATTTGCAAGATCAGCTATCTTCGAATCTTCGGATAAATAAACCTTCCGATGACCCTATAGGGATTCAAAGTTCTATGCGTCTGCAGAATACTATTTCTTCTGTCGAGCAGTGGAAGACTAATGCGGATGAAGCGATAGGGTATATGAATTCAACGGATAGCACCCTAGGTGAAATTACAACAATGTTACAGCGAGTAAGGGAGCTTGCTGTTGAAGGGTCAAACGGAACCTTATCAGGAGATGATAAGCAAAAAGTTCGTATTGAAGTCGACCAGATTGCTGAACATCTCCGTTTGATGGCCAATACTCAAATAGGGTCAAAATATATTTTCTCAGGGACCCAAACGAATAAAGAACTGCAAATTTCAGCAGATGGTATCGTGTCTGAAGGAAATGATCAATCAATTTTGTTCGAAGTAGGGAATAATTTGTCCTTGCCTATTTCTGTCAATGGACAAACCTTGTTTGGTGGGGGTACTCCTGAGGAGCCTGCCGGAATATTCGTTACTTTGAGTAAATTAAGTACAGCTTTGGACACCAATGACGCAGAGGGGATCTCCGAGGCATTAACAAACGTTGATGTCGATATTGACAATGTAATCTTTCATCGTGCAGATTTAGGGGCGCGTACTAATCGGATGACGTCACTTCGAGACCAGTTGGATGCTACATCATACAATCTGCAAAAGAATCTTTCCGATATTATGGATGCCGATATGGCTAAGACTATTACGGATTTTAAGAATCAGGAAAATACGTATAAGGCTGCCTTATCAGTAGGGGCACAGATTATTCAACCGTCGTTGGTGGATTTTATCCGATAGGGATGTTTTGTTAACACTCGGTCAGCCAGATTTCGCAGACCAAACTAAAACTCAGACTCGTTTTTGGGTAGAGGGTACCCGCCAATTCGCCCTCCTTGGCGCAGTTGGCGGCTTCGCACATCGTGTGCTCAGCCCTTGGTATGGGGTCCTCGTCTTCGTTAAGTTTGGTAAGCCGCTCAATCTGAGGCTTCTCTCGTGTTAAGCAAAACATCCGGGCATTGGTGGAAACGTTTTGTTAACACTCGTTCAGCCAGAACTCGCAGACCAAACTAGATCGTTCTCTACCACGACCGAAGGGAGTCACTGATATGCTCCGAATTAATATTTCTACCCAGCCCACGCGTTTGGATTACACCCTTCGTAATGCCCAGACGAACCTGCAATCCACCCAGGCAAAGGTGCAAATGGAGACGACTCCTGCGAAGGTGGAAATTAGTCAACCTCGCGGGGAACTGACGATCGACATGACGCCTTGCCGTTATTCAATTGGTCTTAAAAATATTACGGACTTTGCCAAGGAATATGCTGAACGTGGTAAGCAAATCGTCATGGAAGCGACCGCGCGTATTGCCCAAGAAGGCAACCAACTAGCTCGGATTGAGAATAAATCCGATGCGGTTTCCGATATCGCTTTCGATTCCAGTCTCTCCGAAGTTGACATTACTTGGGCCCCTATCGCTCCACCTGAAATTCATTATCAAGCTAATCCGGCTCAGTTCAACCCCACCGCAGGAAAAGTCAACTATTCAGTACAACCTGGTACCGTTCAAGGAAATTTCCAGCATGGCAGTGTCGATATTCGAGTTACACAATACCCCAGTATTGAGATTTCAACGGTGGATGTTAAGGTTTGAAGCGCTGCATTCGTTTATGATACGAGCCCCTAAATAGGAGGAAATGTTATGAAAGTAAAGTCCACTAGATTTGGTGAACTGGAAGTGGCAGAAGAACAACTATTTGACTTCCCGTATGGAATTCCCGGTTTTCCTGAAGAGAAAACGTTTGTGTATCTGCCCCATGACGCAGAAAGCCCTTTCTCATTTCTCCAGTCGACAACTGAAGCCAATTTAACCTTCTTGTTGGCAGATCCATTTTCCTTTTTCAAGGACTATGAATTTGTCATTGAGGATGAAGTGGCTAAGGAATTAGGTATTTCCCAAGAAAATCCACCCCAGGTATTTTTGATCGCTACTGTGAAGGAAAAGCTGGCAGATATGACGGTTAATTTGTTGGCGCCTATAGTAATAAATGGGGTCAATCACACTGGTAGGCAGGTTATCTTGGACAAGCCGGAGTATTCTATACGTCATAAACTATTTTCTGACGGCTTGCAGGCAGAAGAAGTCAAGGGGGGGAAGTGATATGTTAGCACTTACCCGCAAAGCCGGTGAGCGAATCGTCATCGGGGACGACATCGTGGTGACTGTGGTCAATATTAAAGGCGATAACATCCGCCTAACCGTAGAGGCCCCCAAAGAGATCAAGATCTACCGTGGTGAGATTTTCGATGCCATTGCAGAGGAAAACAAACAAGCCGCCTTTCCTAAGGATTTAGCGGAGTTGGATATGCTGAAAGGTCCCAGGGGAGCGACAGTAGCGAAGCTCCCTCGAGCCTAAGCTTTATGGAGCAATCAATAGTAGACGAAAACTGCTTGAATCAGAAACTTGAATGGGTTAAGGATCGATTAGAAAAGCTAGACGAGATTGAGGCTAAACTGATCGCAATGAGACACTTGGCCGAATTTGCCAGAGACTATAAACTTAGCAGCAAGCAAATCGAGAGGATCAACACTAAGCTGCGTAAATTTCAGCAAGAGCTTCTTGAAATGGATGAAATAGTTGGGAGGGATCTATTTGGATATAGCAGCTTTGTCAATGGTACTTAATCAAAACAAAGTTCAGGAACAGGCGGGCCTCTCCGTCCTGAAAATGGCTATGGGTGTTGCAACGAATCAGGGGGATACAATAGCGCTTTTAGCTAGTGAGACAACCAAGGCCATGGAATCGTCCGTTCAACCAAATTTAGGAGCTATGCTTGATATTCAGGCATAAGAAAGAGCCACTAGCTTGGGGATACCTTGCTAGTGGCTGTATTAATTTTGTGGTATAATATGGGTATCGTGTTTATCAAGGGGGATGTTGCTTTGGATGAATCGGCTTGTGAAAAGATAGATGGTTATACTTACGCCGACTACTTGCAATGGGATAAAGGGAGGCGTTTAGAACTGATTGAAGGAACAATTGTAGATATGACTCCTGCCCCATCCCGTCTACATCAGGAGATCCTTATGGAACTGGGTAGACAGTTTTCCAATTATCTACTAGGTAAGGTTTGCAAAGTGTACATGGCCCCGTTTGATGTTCGTTTGCCTTATCAGGATGAGAAAACAGAAGAAACTAAAACAGTGGTACAACCCGATCTGGTGGTCGTATGCGATCCCCGAAAACTTGATCAAATGGGATGCGAGGGAGCCCCAGATTTGATAGTAGAGGTTCTATCACCCACTACGGCTAAACACGATTTAATCGTAAAGCTACGACTCTACGAGCGGGCCGGAGTCAAAGAATATTGGGTTGTTCACCCTACAGATCAAACTCTTATGGCTTTTGCGTTGCGCAAAGGGGAATACGGCAAGCCTAAGGTATATGCATCTCCAGAACGTGTCCCTGTCGATGCTATTGCAACATTCACAGTGGATTTAAGCACTGTCTTTAATTTGCTTTAAGAGACTAATTGTGAGTGAACGTAGTGGCATAGACTTGACAAAGGAGGAGCTTAGTTAGTCAAGTCAGCTTTAATTTTCTGGATTGTTGTCAGAGGTAAGCCTGTGATTTTAGCTACAATTGTTGGTTCTATCCCCTCAATTAATGCGTTGCGGGCATCTTCATGCTTGCCTTCTGCTTTGCCTTCTGCCTTACCCAGAAGCTTGCCTTCTTCTCTTATCCATTCTTCAATCTGGGTCATGCTTAACACCTCCAGTAATTTCTTCTTATATTCTTCTGGTAAAAATTGTCGGTAATGGCTATGATTGATCCTATAACAAAGTCGGTCAATTTGGAATTGGCTGATTTAGCCAATTGTGCAGCTTTAATGGTCATCTCCGCTTCGGGTTGTTGACTCTTCATTAATGGTAGAAGTATCAGTTTCAATATATCTGCTTCTTCTAATTCCGCTCCTTGGTCAAGAAGGGTCTTTATTCTATAATATTCTGCATCGCCGTCCATGCTCTTGAGAAAGACGTTGTTGACTCTGTAGCATAGCGATCCTTTTTCCAGTAGTTCGGGAGCACTCTCGATTCGACCTGAATATATTACGGCTGTGTTGACATTCATGTTGTGTCTTTCAACAAGTCTAGCTACGTAGTAGGCAACTCGCCGCAAGAGGTCCTCAGGGACTGTGGTCTGGAATTCCAAGTGGAGCAGGGTATCGTCTCTAAGAGGAATACAAAGTCTACCCGCTTCTCTTTGACCTCCACTACAGGTAAGACCGTGGGCATGATATCCACAATCTTAGCTGTCTTAAGCCCGAACACCTCTAGCGTCTTGTCCTTAAACATTGCAGCGGTGGCCTTCATGATAATATCGTTATTGTGACCGCTGATCTCCGTTTCCAACGACTATCACCTACCCCTTTGTAAATATTATACTATATACTAAGCTGTTAAACTACAGGATAATTGACCATTCCTACGCAACAATCAAATCAAAAGATTTCGTCGAGTAGTGCCGGGTACCGGGGCAAGGTCCGACCAGCGGAAGGCCTTTGCCTCGCGCATGACTACTTTTTAGGGTTCCGTCAACAGCGCTTACATTGCAGAGCAAACGATAATCGCACGATCCGAAAAAATTTGACTTTGCCGAGTTGGCTTAATGATCTAGCCGTAAAAGCTGGTGTAAATTTTTCGCAGGTTTTACAGGAAGGCTTGAAAGAAAAGCTTGATGTCCAAAATCGTTAACGCCAATTGTCTAGATATGGAATCATTCGTTCAACTAAATTTGGGTGCAACTCTTGATATACTAGCATTAAGAAAGCCACTAGCTTAGGACATACCTAGCTAGTGGCTTACCGCTGCTTCTCTTTAGTCCTGAGGGGGCCAGACCCCGAGCACTGGTCCCATTGGAGATACATATCACAACTATTAATAAGTACGGTGATGATATTTGACAATCATGAATAATAAGAATATTATATAAATAAGAATCTGATATAAATAAGAGCGAAGATGAATAACTAAGGGAGGTTAATAATGAGTATAAATGATTTTTCTAACGACCAAGCACTCAACGTAGTAAAGGCTACGAGCAGAATATCTAGTCGTGGGCAAATAGTTATCCCTTTGGAAATACGAAAAAAATTAGGTATTGGTGAGGGAGATCACTTGACATTTATTGCTGAAGAGAACGGTGAAGTTAGGGTTGAAGCTGTTAAGAGCCAACGTATTTCAGAATTATTCGGTATTCTAAAAACACATAAGTCATTTAAACCAGTTGATGAAATTCGGAAAGAAGCGTATGAGAAGATGGCACAAAAAGAGTTACAGGACGGGGAGGAAGGATAGTTGGCGAGGAAACTTTGGCTGGACACTAATGTAATCATCCGAATTATTACGGGTGATCCCAAAGAGCTGGCACAAGAAGCTAAAGATATGATTCTAAAAGTTGAGATGGGAGAATTAGTTTTGCGCTTGTCTGCCATAGTTGTGGCCGAGTGTTGTTGGGTATTAGAGTCTTTTTACGAAGCGCATCCATCTGACATCTCAGATACTTTGTTGAAATTCACTAATGCAATTGGCGTTGAAACGGAGGAAAAGCTCGTCGTACAACAAGCACTTCTTGATTTTTCAGTCAAAAAGGTTGATTTTGTGGATGCATATATTGCGGCACATGCCAAAGCCAACCCCCCGGAGGATGTGGTAACGTGGGATAAGCATTATAAGCGTTTAGATATTAGTCATGACAGACCAAGAAATTGGTAGCAGCTTTTACTAAAGCAATCAAATAAAGAGCGGCAAAAACATTCCCCATTCCCTGCTCTTTCCAACGTTCCATCATAAAACTTACAACTTTTTGATATTCTTTTACTATAACTACTGTCCTAACTACTGTCCGTGAGACAACCAAGTCCAGGGAATCGTTCGTTCAACCAAATTTGGGAGCAACTCTTGATATACGAGTAGCTTTATCACTTCTGAGGAAATTGACAATGAAATGTTGGAGGAGTGGGATGAACATTGAGCGGTATACTTTATATTGGGTTGATCTGAATCCTACTGCACTGATATAGCCAACGCTATCGAAATGGCCCGCGATGAAATCGGGCTTTGGGGGATTTGTGAAGAGGATATGGGTCGGTCTATTCCATCACCATCTACTCTTCACCCTGTATACGCAGACGATGAGATTGTTACCCTAGTAGATATTGATATTGACGCATACCGCAGAGCAAACGATAATCGCACGATCCGAAAAAATTTAACTTTGCCGAGTTGGCTTAATGATCTAGCCGTAAAAGCTGGCGTAAATTTTTCGCAGGTTCTACAGGAAGGCTTGAAAGAAAAGCTTGATATCCAAAATCGTTAATATTATTCTTCCGTCAGCCAGCTTATAAAGCTCATAGACTTTACTCTTTTTCCATTTATCTGGTGTGTTTTCAATATCAATATCAATCACTTCAAATTTGTTTGTGTACCTCGGAGGAGCGACGGAGCAAAATAAACCCTGGAATGCCTGGGTGAACTGCCAATTTCGATCCCGATTTCCTACGATATGAACAATTCTGTCGGCTCTTCAACATCAGGGCAAGTTTTATATAGCACCAATGGGTCAAGGTCTAGATAATCAGTTTCGTCCCATAGTTTTCGAAGAGCTGCATCAGCCTGTCGGCCGTTCGCTGGGAGTAACTGACCGATTCCTCCAGCCGCTTGCCCTTTCCCCATGGGGAAGCAGGTCCTTGCCTCCTTCAGGTGCCGGCCGATCTCGATGGCGCTGGCAAGGAGGGTTTTCCCGGTCTGGTGTCTGATCGTGTTTATTTCACCCGCGATCACGAGCGGCGTGCGATCTGTGTCGAAACTTGAGGGGGTACGACCCCGAGAAAGGTTGACCGAATGGGAGACTTTTCCCGAGCACTCCGAGGAAGGAAAAGGAAGACCCCCGAAGACAATTCTTCTTCGGAGGTCTTTTCCCTAACCGAACACTCGCAAGGGAGGGTGGTTAGTTGATACCAGTGTATTGCCGAACTTCGTCTTTGGGTAGACCAGTTATTTCGGCAATGTCCTCAATACTCAAACCTTTAAGGTAAAGCTTTTTAGCAGTTAATCTTAATGCTTCAACGCGTCCCTCTTGACGTCCTTCTTGACGTCCCTTATTAATTGCCTGTTCTTCAAATTCACGGAGAATTTTACTCATGCTTAACACCTCCAATGTCCTTTGCACATATTCCTGATCAATGAAATTATCGGAGATTGCAATTAAGCAACCCGTTAGAAAAGTCCGCTGCCTCGCGTCACTAAGATCACTAGCAAGTTCGATGGCTTCCACCGCTCGTTTCGACTTAACCAGGACACTTTTCATTAAGGGTAAGAACGCAAGGTGCAGTTGATCCAGTTCGTTAAGTTTGGCACCATTGTGGATTTTGGTGGCCAAATCATCAAAGATTTGATCTCCATCGTACCGATCCATGTAGATTGCCTTAGT
>LOEW01000267.1 GCA_001516045.1 Desulfosporosinus sp. BRH_c37 | reverse complement strand
TTAGGATTATACCGGCTATACCGAAAGAGAATAAAAAGCTCAGGGTTGCCGCTTACTGCCGTGTCACCACATCTGGACCAGAACAAAAGCGTAGCCTTGAGATTCAAATAAGAACCTACACGGTAATGATACGAAGCCATTCCGATTGGATTTTTGTCGGTGTATTCTATGATGTTGAGTCTTTATATCGAACGATTACAACGCAGGCAGGTGCAACCAGTCAAAATTCAAGATTAGATGGATTTATCGCTGAACAATATCATGCACAAACGTTCAACCTCAATGCGGAAGCAGCGGAAAGTCAGTATCGAGCAAAGGTTTTGGAACCTACAGGAAACGGTTATACGAAGAACTCTGTTGATATTGTTATTGTAGATGGTAATGGCAAAGTTGTTAAGAGATATCAATCAAAATATTGTAAGGACGCGAAAACAACAGAGCAGGCATTCGAGCATGGTGATTACAGAGGTCAGCAAAAACTTGTTCCAGAAGGTCAGCAGGGTGAAATCCAGAAAAAATCAACAACTGTGATTGAAGCACCAGATGGTACTACAAGTAACCCTTTGACGAAATCGACTGCCGAACAGATGAGGGATGAGGCTCAAAGTGGTAAATGGAATGAAGTAAATTGGAATGAATATAAAACAAAAGACCTTGCCATCGGAATAGGAAAACAGGCGGGGTACGCAGCACTTCAGGGTGCTGCAATTGGTGTTGGCTTTGATGTTGCCCAGAAGTTGTGGAATGGAGAAGAAATAAAAGTAGAAAAAGTAGTTGAGACCGCTTTGGTAAGTGGAGCAGATTTCGGTGTGAAAGCAGCGGCGGCGGGTGCAATAAAGGTGGGAGTTGAAAAGGGAATCATTACTGTAATACCTAAGGGAACACCTGTGGGCACGATTGCAAATATTGCATTTGTTGCAATTGAAGATGCAAAAGTTGTAGGGAAAATGATGACTGGCGAATTGTCGTTTAAGGAAGGTATTGAGAAGATAGAACAAACGACAGTTGCAACTGCGGCAGGTTTAGTTGCTATGGGAGAAGGCGCAGCAATAGGTGTTGCAGCTGGAGCAATTTTTGGCCCTGTAGGTGCTGCAATCGGCGGTTTCGTAGGTGGAACTGTAGGATATATGGCAGGATCCAAGGTTGGTGAAACGATTGTTATAGGAGCACAGAAGATACGTGATGGTGCTGTGAAAGTTGCCAAGACTTTGGCATCTGGAGTTAAAAACGTTTGCAGTACCGTTGCAAGCGGAGTTGAGAGTTTCTGTAGTGGAGTTGTCAGCTTTTTAGGATTTTAAGATGATGTGTACCCGGTGCCATGTATATGTTGCTGGGTATTTTTTTACGGAGGTGATTTTTGAATGATATCTGATTCGCTGACCAATTTGATTGTAAATGGAAATGATGGTTTTCCATTTACAAGAGCATATAAGTCTTGTCACCGTTATTATGATGATTTTATCGAGATGATGAATTTTTTTAGTGACAACTTATCAGAGAGTGACTATAGCAGCGTTGAGAATAAAGTGATTAGCGGTAGTTCATCAGATGAGCAGACTTATCTGCAAACTATGTGTGAGTTAACAGTTACTTATTATGTTATGAGAATGTATAATGAACAATTCAAATACGAACCTAAATACAATGGAGGTAATAACCCTGAATGTTCTTTTGAATTTAATGGAAGGGTTGTTAGTATTGAAGTAAAATGTCCTAATATGATGAAACGAGTGGAATTTGAGGAGCATAATACACTGAAATTATTTTCGGCAGAACGCATTCCAAAGCATGATGAAATAATAGCAGATTTAAAAAATTCGATTGCTCTCAATCTTGAATATAGCAAATATTCAGGAATAGAAGAGATTCCGAGGATGGATAATAAACTTAAAGACTATTTGGAAAGTGCACAGAAGAAGTTCCCCCAGGGAGAAGGGTACTTTAATATATTGGCTATTACTCTTGATATAGTGCAGGATGTTGATGAATGGTACAGTTATATTTTAGGGGACAACGGTGTATTTACGAATAACACCTATGTTGATAAAAATTATGATAGCGTGGATGCTATACTACTATCCACACCGGTTTATGGGCACAGGGCATGGGAACAATTCAAAGGCGTAAATGTTTGGCATTTAGAGGAAACGATTAATTTGCTCATATTGGATCCAAGAAAAGAAGAATCTGAAAAAGGAAAGTTTTACTTTTCATCAGGGGTAGATTTATTTGGTTGGTTGTCAAAAGAATTTTTACTATTTCAAAATAAGTTGGATTTTGAAAATGAATCTTCGATGAAAGAGCAGACATTTGATGAAAAGTATATTCGATTTAAAGAAGAAAATTTGAGAATTTGTTCGGCATTTATTGAAAGTTTAAAAAAATAACGACTGGAGCGATATGTTTCCACAAACCTCAAAAACGCTAAAAAACGGTTGACCTGTTACCGAGAACCCCGACATCAATAATGAAAACTCGGTCCATTCAGAAGTTGTAGTGCTGTTGCACGTGAAGGGTAACGCAAAGGAGATATCCCATTTGAATTATGTGTTATAACTTCCCTTGACACTATATCGGAACACCGATATAATAAATTTAGGTGATAAAAATGACAATACAACAGCTTTTGCATGATATGCAAATGTCCCGTTATCGTTTATCGAAAATCAGTGGGATTCCATGGGCAACTCTCGCGGATATTTATTCCGGGAAAACCCATTTGCACCGATGTGGCGCAGGAACGCTTTCCAAACTGTCCAAAACACTTGGTCTATCCATTGAGGAACTGTTGGCACTGGAAACAGAGCCGGAAAAAAACACAGCCGCCGGGAAACTAAACATAAAAACTTACTTGGAAACCGGGCTGTCGGAGAGTGTCCAAAAAGCAATAAAAGACTATTTGCAAGGCGAAAAGGAGCAGGTGCTATATCTTGACTGCTTGTGGAATGAGTTATATGGAGCCATTAATGCCGACCTTTGGGCTGGCTTAATTACTGAGGAACAGGCAAGCTATCTGCGTGTAAAATATCTTGGCACAGGGGGGAAGGATGGTATTAATGATTGATTTTACGTTGTGTGAAGTAAATAAATTCAGAGCTTACGGTGGGGCAAATGGGAATAAAATTAATATTCTTTATGAGGGCAATAGCTATATGCTTAAATTCCCGCCTGTCCCAAGCCGCAATAAAACCATGAGTTACACCAACGGATGTATCAGTGAATATCTTGCCTGCCATATCTTTGCATCCCTCGGATTCAAAACCCAGGAGACCCTGTTCGGTACCTATACTGATCCACGCGGGAAGGAAAAAGTGGTAGTGGCCTGCGGAGATTTTACCGAAGGCGGCAAAAGACTCATTGAGTTTGCGCATCTGAAGAATACCTGTATTAGCAGTGAACAGAATGGATATGGCAAAGAACTTGCATCCATCATGCAGGCAATAGATGAGCAGATGCTTCTGCCGCCGGATCAGCTTCGGGACTTCTTTTGGGATATGTTTATTGCCGATGCACTGCTTGGCAATTTTGACAGGCACAATGGAAACTGGGGCATTCTTGTAGATGAACAGTTTAAGACGGCTGAAATTGCCCCCGTTTACGACTGTGGCTCCTGCCTCTACCCGCAGCTTGCAGCCAAGGATATGGGGGATGTTCTGAACAGTGAAGATGAGATTGACAGGCGGGTTTATGTTTTCCCTGCCTCGTCCATTGAGGAAGACGGAAAGAAGATTTCCTACTTCGAATTTATCTCTTCCCTGAGAAATCCAGACTGCACGGCGGCTCTAAAAAGAGTTTCCGCACGGATTGATATGGAAAAAATTCGCACGCTCATTGATAAAACACCGACACTGCTTCCAGTACAAAAGGAGTTTTATACTGTAATAATTTCAGAGCGAAAGGCAAAAATCATTGATTACAGCATGGAACAACTCATGAAACTGGACGGACAGGAGCTGGAGCGAGAGGAACTACAAAACCGTGGACCGCAGTTAACCATGTGACATAAATCCTCGTAAAAAAGAACTCAGCTGCCAAGGGGGTATGTACCAGCTTCAAATGGTATCATTATCGACCGTTCAAGGAAAAAGATTGATGTGGCTTAAAAGCCCAACAAAGAAGAAGCAGGCCGTAAGGCTTATTTCTTTAATCGATAGCATCTGTTCCAGATTTTAAAATTGTAACAAAAGCCTTCAAGCGAAAATGATTTGAAGGTTTTATTGTTTACAATTCACTCGGTTGTAAAGCAAAAAACAGACCCAAATTCAAAAAAAAACAGACTGCACAGGCGATATATTCTGAAATATACGTTGACGCCAAGGGGGTACCAGATTCAACGGGCATCTTTTTTGTACACTCAAGGTATGTGGAGAGTGTCGTCTTGATGTCAAGGATAACAAATAAATAGGATAGAAAAGCCTTGAAACAAGGGGGTTCCGAGTGTTGAAGTCATTTCGCTGATTAAAGCTTAGTGGCTGCGTAGCTTGGAAACCCCTATTTTTTACGATAGCCTTAGTGGGAACATTTATAAGCGCATGGTTGGGCGGGTGGGATACTGCGTTACGAGTGCTCGTCGTCCTCATGGTTTTAGACTACGTAACCGGTTTCTTAGGAGCAATCAAAAACCACAAAGTGGACAGTGATGTGATGTTTTGGGGTGGCATTCGCAAGGGTGCCATTCTTGCCGTTGTGGCTATAGCCGTGCAGCTCGATCAGATGGTGGGCAAGCATTTCGGTGTAGGTAAGAACGGCGAAATTCACCAATATGTTGATCTCAGCTGTCCGGCCTGGGCTAATGGTGGCGTAAATAAACCAGATTGGCCATTGCTCCAAGACGGTGTTAACCCAAATTATTACACCGTTTCAATTGAACATGAGGGAAATAGCGGAGATGCAATGCCTGAAGCTCAGTATCAAGCCACCCTAGCGTTACATCGGTGGTTAATCGAGTCATTGGGGATACCTGTGACCAGGGATAATATCATCGGGCATTATCGGATCGACTCTGTTAATAAATCCAATTGTCCCGGGTTAGGGTTTCCATGGGAGCGACTATTAAAGGATTTGCATGGAGGAAGCGATATGTTAAATGTTGCCGTGTTGTTGTACACGAAGGAAGATTTTTGGGCTGGTGCTGATGTATCAGCAAAGAACGGTTATTGTGCCATTTTTGTTCGTCCGCCAGATCTTTCAGTGCCTGCCGAGGCCATGAGTGCCCAGAAACTTATCGTAGTTGGCGGACCAACGACCAAACATCTAAACGAAGTTATACTTTCAGGCAATAACAAATTTGATTCGGCTGCAGCAGTGGCGAAGTACTTGGAGGAATAATAGGGACAATTTTTAAAGGCTTTTCTTCAAGGCCATGACGAGGAAAACAAGAAGGTATTTATCTACCAATAACAGCTTGCTATCCTTGTGATTCGGAGCTAACATCCTTATTAACAACATTGAAAGGAGTAATTAGCTTTGGGAAATAGAATTTTGAAAGTCTATGAAGCATCTGGATGTCAGAGTCTACAAGTACCATGCATTCTTCTACGGGGGCAATGGTTAAAACAGTTAGGTTTTAGCATAGGAGATAGGATTACTGTAACCATGAATTCTGGTCAACTCATCATCGATCTAATTCAAGGGCAAGAAGAAGCAATAGAACAGCAAAAGATAAGAAAACTGGTTTAGAGGGACTTGGAATAACCGAGTCTTTTGTTTTTTGCACTTATTATGTCCCGGTATACTTCGTTTCTTGATTGCGTCAGTGATGAAAGGGGCCACATGAAAAATAGGAACCATTGGAGCATCGTTTCTTGTAGAGGATAAACTAAGAGTTTGCGCTTATTTGAAGGTTTAGTTTGACAGGGCTGAGAGCAGAAAAACAGCTTTTAAGTCATTCTTGCTCGTCCATCAGATCATTCATGAGTACGCAGAAATTAGTCGTTGTCGGCGGGCCAGCGACAAAATGCCCCAATAAATTACTGTTAAGTGGTAATGACAAATACAGCTGTGGCAGTGGCAAAGTATCTGTGGAGATTAATTTCTTCCTATTATAAAGAGCATAAAACGAAGCAGGTCAAGATAATGGCCTGCTTTCATTTTAAAGGAGGAACCGTTATGTTAAACTCATTTCTTGATGCCAAAGTTTTGACAACACTTGGATCTACACTAGGCTTGGTTTTGCTTGATTTGCTTTTAGGTATCATTCTTTCAATTAAGCAGGGCAACTTCGACGTACGGAAGTTACCTCAGTTCTTAACCAGCGGTGTTTTGCCTTATGTTGGATCATTACTGGTGTTTGTGTTATTTGCAGGAAGCCTCCCGGCCATTACAGCTATTTTTTATACTTCTGCTGCGACTGTTGTTGCAAAGTTTTTGGTTGATATCAAAGACAAGTTAATCGGACTGAATTTAGATAGGACACCGAAATAAGCGATATTTTGTTATTGATATTATTACAGAATACGGCTATAATAAGAACACACGTTCGGTAAATAACAAAATATATGTACTGCGAGGTTAATAAAATGAAAGATGTATGCGTTAACTGTGATCGAAAAAGGTATTGCAAGGAGCCGTGTGAAGCCTGGTTAATCGCCCATAACCAATGCCCTGTATGCAGGAATAAACTCATACATATGGGTGGATGCACCGAATGCATCACAGGTGATTGGGCAAAGTGTGGTTAAATATGAAAGTAGTAATGAAGCCGATTGATATGATTGCGTGGTTTACTAAGGACGGTGTTTTAACTCCGGTGAGGTATAAGATCGAGGACAATGTAATAAAGGTAGACCAAGTGACATCGAAGTCTGAAGAAAAACTAGCAGGAAACCGGATGATAATATACCGTTGTCAGAGCGAGATTAACGGTGTGTTAAGACTATTTGAACTAAAATATGAGTTACAGACTTGTAAGTGGTTCTTGTATAAAATATAAGAGTGTGCGTGTCTCGCTGATGGTGAGGGAAAGGGTAGTTTATATCTGTGAGTTTTGCCAAAAGAAATACTCAGATATATAAAATTGACACTTGACCAGGCGCAAAAAAGAAGCCAGCTTATGCTGGCTAAGGGTCAGGTTATCCTTTAGGAGGATAGGGATCATTTCCATAAGAATCTTTAGCTCTAATTTGGCCATTTGGTCTATGAGTTACTACTTCCGATTGTTGATTAATTGCAATATTTCTTGCAGCCTCACGTGCTGCTTCCTGTGTATGATGAGTAGAAGTAACCCTTTGATTTCCTGCACCGCGGACAGCCCACTCCCCATTATGAGGAACAACGTGTTGGTTCTTACCCATTAAACGTCACCTCCGCCCTATATATAGTGTTAATAATTATTATACTACCTATATGTAGTAAGAACAAGTGTTTGCAAGAAAATGATTCCATTTTATTAACAAAAGTATATTTATGTTATTGTCATAAGGTGGGTTATGGGACTAAAATGTAAAAAAGGTAAATCACCATAGCTGACGAATCTATAATTCATCAATTAACGAAGTTCGTTCGTTATATGATAGATTATTGGAGGAATTGTTATTATGGAGAAATCGTGTGGGCGCTCACTTTAACTGACATTAAAGTGAGCGTTTTTTCTTGCCTACTTTGTCGTTTCTAGTAGATAATGATTGTCATGTGACTAAATAGATCCCATGACAATCATTAAAAAAGGATAAAAGAAAGAGGAAACATCATCGGCCTGCCAGCCTCGTTTCCTCTTTCCCATTGGTTTACTACCAATATGAGTTTAACTGAAGAAATCTGGACTGTCCAGTC
>LOEW01000266.1 GCA_001516045.1 Desulfosporosinus sp. BRH_c37 | reverse complement strand
GCTGAACCATCGGTGATGCCTGAACATTCGAGGATAGAAAAGGGGCTAGTTACTTGATAAGCGTTTAAAACTTCTTCCATTGTGCAGGGCTTGTGAAATTGGGCATAAGGATTATTCATGGCATGATCATGATTTTTAACCGAAACCTGTGCTAATTGCTCACGAGTTGTACCATATTTTTGCATATGGGCTTGGGCTGCAAAGGCAAACTGTACTGGTGCAGTTATCCCTAAGGCTCCTTCATACTCACGGTCCACACCGCCCATCAGACTCAAGAAGGTTTCTGGACGGTTAGGTGTATGCATTTTTTCAGCCCCGATCACCATTACGATATCACACAGACCGCTGACAATAGCCATATAGGCGGTACGAATAGCAATCGTACCACTGGCACACATGTTTTCCACCCGTTGGAATAATTTAGTTGGGTTCACTCCTACGGTTTCTGCTGCTAAGGTAGCTACATGAGTTTGGAAAACGGAACGTTCCGGAAAAACGCTGGCACAGATAAATCCTTCGATATCGCTGGGTTTAATCTCGAGGTTACTGTCAAAGGTAGCCTTACCGGCCTCAGAGATAAGATCGCGATAGGTTCCGGGATAGACTCCCCATTTTTTACTGGTACCGGCTGCTACTACAGCTACACGTCTAGTCATGACTTTCCTCCTCTCGGTTCTCAACATAATCAGCTTTATTTTGCAATATGCAAGCTCGCTTGGCTCATGATATTATTATGAATTGTGCCTATTCAGCTCCCACTTTTATATAGTAGGAAACTTCTTAGGGCACTTTATTAAACAGTCTGTGTATCTGGCCAATAGAGAGTCCTTAACTCTTTTTTTAGAATCTTCCCGCTAGGATTTTTGGGAAGACTACCTACAAACTCTACCGACTTAGGTGCTTTGTATCCCGCCAAATTATTTTTACAGAAAGCAATTAAATCTTCCTCCGTAAGGTTAGCCCCTTGTTTTAAGACTATAACGGCATGAACTGCTTCGACCCACTTTTGATCAGGAATTCCTAAAACTGCACATTCAAAAACTGCCGGATGACGATAAATTGTTTCCTCAACCTCTCGCGGGTAAATATTCTCGCCGCCTGAGATGATTATGTCTTTCTTACGGTCAACAATATAGATGTAACCTTCTTCATCTACTGTAGCAAGATCACCAGTATACAACCAACCATCGACAATTGTTTTAGCTGTAAGTTCTGGTAACCCCCAATACTCCTTCATGACTTGGGGGCCCTTAATAACAACCTCTCCTATTTCACCAGGCAAAACATTTATTCCCTTAGCTTTCCAGACCCTAGTATCAGAATTGGCTGAGGGCAAGCCGCAAGACTTTAATTTCTGTTTGAGACGTTCATCTCCATCCAGAAAATGATCAGCCTGCGTGAGAACTGTCGCCACTGGACCATTTTCTGTTAACCCATATGCTTGAAAAAACTTTTTCCCCCATCTATCCATTGCTCGGCGTAAAAGAGTTTCTGGCATTGGCGAAGATGCATAAAATATCATGCGCAAACTAGATTGATCATAAGCATCAAGATCTGGTTGATTAAGCATATCCATTAGCATCGCCGGCACTACCTGCATTGTAGTTACCTTGTAGGTTTCTACTAGCTGCAAAGCCTGGCGCGGATTAAATCCTGTCGTAATTACACTTGTACAGCCACGGTAAAAATGTGCCTGGGCAACAGCGTGACCACCCGTATGGTATAAGGGCATCATATCTAAAGTGATATCCTCTTTATTAATGTTCATGTCCAAAGCTAACGCATTAGCAGTTTGATATTGACCACGATGAGTTAGTACTACTCCCTTTGGTGATCCGGTAGTTCCGCTGGTATAGAGAATGTACGCAGGATCGTTTTCCGTCACTTGATATTCTTGAAAACCCTCTGCTTTTGAGATATTATCATCGCTTATTTGAACAGGTACATCTAACAAATCCTCATAGAATAAATAATTTTCGAGCTTCGCATCTATGCAGACTCCATACTTTAGTGAAGGAATGTCAACTTTGATCTGATCTACAATTTCTCCATATTGACTATCAAAAAACAGTACTGAAGCTCCTGAATCATTAAGAAGATAAGTCAATTCCTCTGCCAGTAACCTGTAATTTAAAGGTACTAAAATAACTGCTCCAAGATCAGCCAAACCGTAAAGTTCAAAGTATTCTATACAGTTAGTAGCTAATACCGCTACCCTGTCACCCGGTTTTATACCAAGAGATCTTACAGCTTTAGCCAACTTGTTAACACGCGTAGCAAAATCTCGGAAACTTATTTGTCTTTCGTCCTGAATGAAGGCCATTTTAGACGGAAATAATCTAGCGTTCCTTTTAAGCATTTCACCCATTATCATCATAACTAAGAATCCCCCTAACTAACTAGCAGGAGATCGCCAAACTGGCGATCTCCACCAAGTTTGGCTTATTTTCCTCTCAACTTAGCCGAAGCTACTTCATTAACAAAATAAGTTACTGGATCAAGAACCACACCGTATTGTTCCTTCGCGTTCTCAACTGAAAGCAATTCATTTTGAACATCTTCTGCCACTTTAGCCGTTGATCTTAAATATGGATCTCCAAAACCTCCACCACCAGAAGAGAATATTTCGATAGAATCTCCCTTTTCGGGGTGTACAAATGTATTAACATCCAGCCATTCTCTTGTTCCATCTGTCTTAACCAAATACTGTGAAGTTTTTGGACCACCTTTACCACCTGCCAAGCCAAAGGGGGCCGTCTCATCCCGAACACCGCTCCCAAACATGGCGAAGGCTATATTATCAGCCATAATCTGCCATTTATAGTGAAGCCCATTTCCTCCCCGCCACTGACCAGGTCCAGCAAAATCTGGTAGTAATTCATAATTCAAAACACGATAGGGAGTATGCATTTCATGCAATTCTGGATCAGGTGCACGTAATCCCCCCAGACAAATTACAGTACCCAAATGATCCCAGCCATCTATACCTTGGGTTGCTCCCCCACCTCCTTTGGACATAAAATGAATGTCCCCAAAAGGTTTACCGGTCCGGGGGTTAAAGCCACCACTTGCAGGTGCTGCCCAACGATTCCAGGACGCTTGACTAAAGTTCGGAACCGCTTGGGCTAGGGCATACCACCCCGCTTCAGTGATAGCTTCCGCAGTTGGTACAGTGCTGGCTGTAGTAGGGGCTGGTTCAAATGGGTTCAAGAGAGATCCTTCAGTAGCGATAACGGAAATTGGTCTAATTGATCCTTCATTGATTTTCACCTTTTTCTCGATTGTAGTAAAAAGTGAAATATAACTGCTAGAGACGGTATTGGAGTAAGTACTATTTAAAAAACCTTTTACCTGTTGATCAGTTGCACTATAATCATAAACGACATCTTCATCGTGGATATTGAGGGCTAAGCGAACTGTGATCAGTTTGTCTATATCAATACCATCATGATCGATTTTCCGTTCCGCATAATAGGTGCCATTAGGAATTTTTCGAATTTCTGCCCTCATTTTAGCCTCGTAAGCATCAAAAATTTCCTCAACCACTGCATCAAGTGTCTTCAGACCATACTTTTTGGTTATGCCAATCAATCCTCGTTCACCGATGGTTGCCGCCCCAATTTGACATTGCAAATCTCCTTCTACTAAAAAGGGAATGTGAACATTAAGTAAAATAATGTCCCAAATATCTTGGCGCTTAATCCCTTTTTCATAGAGTTTAACTGGGGGTATGCGCAGCGCATCTGTCCAAGCATCGGTAGCATGGGGATTATAACCTCCTACACCCCCCCCACCAACATCGACGTGATGCCCTTTAGCTACAGTCCAGAAAGCTAATTGACCTTCATAGAAGACTGGCTTAGCAACCGTTATATCTGGTGGATGGTTATTACCCCGATATGGATCATTAAGAACATATACATCACCATCATAAATTTGCCCCTGAAAATGTTCGGCAATAGCACGCAGAGCAAATGGAGCTGCCCCACTTAACACAGGAACATAATCTTTTTGAGCAATTAGGCGTCCCCGTCGATCAAAAATTGCAGATACAAAATCCCTAGCTTCGCTAAAAATAGGAGAACGCGAAGTACGAAGCATGGTCTGACCTATCTCTACGCAGATTGAACTAAAGCGGTTATCTAATACCGCCACTACTATAGGGTCAATTTTAGCAACCACGTTAACCCCTCCTTAATTTTTCAATGATATCAGACAGAGCAATTCCTTTAAGATACATTAGGTAATTATCATAACTATCGCAAAGCAACTTATATTCCGGCGGGATTACGATAGTCGTAGTAGCCTCTTCAACAATAGCCGGACCTTCAATAATATTTCCATTTCCTAATAGATCTCCATTATAGACCGGCACTTCCTGAAAGGCAGTATCAAAGAAAACTGACCGATACTTTTTCAACGCAGGAGCAGGATCTGTACCTCGGAATTCAGTCTTCTTAAACGCTGGTTTATCAGTTATTCCTCGTGCACTCACCCGCAAGTTAATTATTTCGGCGGGGGCTCCTGATAGGGAATATCCGTAAAGTACATCATGTCTCAGATCGAAAGCTCGGACTATTTCTGCCAACTGAATTTCCCCAACCTTATCCCCATTGTCACTGATTGAAAACGGGACATCTACTTCGTTAAACTGACCCTCGTATCGTAGATCAACTGAATAATGTATCTCAATTCGATCTTCGTGAATCCCTTCACGTTTTAGTGTTGATACAGCTTCCTCTTCCATTTCATTCAGAATAGAATTTAGCCGTTTCAAATCAGCTTGAGTCACCGGTTTAGCATAGGTTCTTACATAATCGTGACGTAAGTCAGACATTAACATACCTGCCGCACAAAAAACCGAAGAAACTTTTGGAATAATGATTAAGGGAATCTCTAATTCCCTGGCAATCATACCAGCGTGAATCGGTCCAGCTCCACCTGCAACCACCAGCACAAAATCTCTGGGATCCAAACCGCGACTTACGGAAACAACGCCCAGAGCCGCAGCCATATTGGCGTTTACAACTTTATAAACACCGTTAGCCGCCTGACTAACATCCATACCTAACGGATCAGCAATTTGTTCCTTAAGAGCCTGGGCTGCCGCTTCATAATTTAAGTTCATTTTACCACCGAAGAAATACCCCGGTTCAAGGTAACCCAAAACTAGGTCCGCATCGGTCGTTGTAGGCCTAGTTCCGCCCTTTCCATAACAAACAGGACCAGGGTCCGCTGTAGCACTATCAGGGCCAACCTGCAGAATACCTCCGGTATCAATCCAAGCAATACTTCCACCACCTGCCCCAATGGTATGAATATCAATTGTCGGTAACGCTAACCTATGCCGCGCAATAGTCGCCTCAACCGTAATCGCCGGAGTTTGGTTCATTATGAGACTCGCATCAAAACTAGTACCACCCATATCGACAGTGATAAGATTTTTTAATTCATGCGGATTTGCATAGGAAATTCCTGCTGCCGGTCCTCCTGCAGGTCCAGAAAGAAGGGTATTTGCTGCAAAACGAATGGCTACTTCGGGCGACATTACTCCACCATTAGATTGCATAATTAGGAGGACACCCGTATAACCAAAAGATTTAAGTCTATCCTGTAAGCTAATAAGATAGCTTTTTAGCTTAGGTCCTACAAAAGCATTTAACGCTACTGTGCTATTGCGTTCATATACTCTAACTTGAGGATTAATTTCACTGGAAAGTGAAACATATACTCCCGGAAGTTCTCTTTCTAGAGCCTGAGCAACCTGATTTTCGTGTTCTGCATCGAAGAACGAAAACAGGAAGCTCACACCAATAGCTTCGACGTTTTCACTTCGGAAAAAATCAATGGCTTTCTGAATATCTTCTTGGTTTACCGGAATTAACTCCTTACCTTCACAATCGACTCTTTCCTCTACTACTTTAATTAAACGGCGGGGCACCAAAGGAGGCGGAGGTGCATATTTTGTTTCATATTGTTCCTCTTTCAATCCACGCCTCATATTTAAAACATCTCGAAATCCTTTAGTGGTTATGAAACCGGTTTTTGCGCCTTTCCCTGTAAGAGCAGCATTTGTAGTTATGGTTGTTCCATGGACAATCACTTCTACCTCTTTAAAAAATTGTTCCAGTGTCATTCCTTTTTCTTGCGCCATTTCATTTAAACCGCTAAAAACCCCTTCAGTAGGATCATGCGGGGTTGTAGGAGCTTTAAAAATAGCTGTATTACCTTCTGCATCAAACAATAGAAAATCTGTAAACGTCCCACCAACGTCAATCCCAATTTTAAACCCCATACCTTTCCCCTCCTTTTCTTACTTCGAATCTTCAAAGTCCTTCAGACTTCAAAAAATCTGTTAAAATAACCTTTGCCTTTAAACCCCTCTTTCTTATTTTTTGAATTTTTAAAATTATCTGATTATCTGAAATTTATTCTATCAAGTAAACAATTGGCAAGGTATAGGCCGATCTTCTCATCTTTAAAGTGCAAAGCGCTGCACCAAGTTACTTGCTATTATTAAGGTAAGGAGGTACAGCGATGGATATAACGTTAGGCAATCGGAACTAGAACGCTGTGGGAAGGCAATCCGGGAGTAAGATGGTTTTGGCTTACTTAAATATTCTGAATGTTGCCTGTGCAGCAAAATACCAAAGTGCAAAACAAGCCAACGCAGCAAAGATCCCCGCAAAAAAAATCAACGATGAGTTGCCAAATATAGGAGCAAGACCCAAACAGGCCACCAAGAGTACTAACGATACGAATGCAAGAATCATCATTTTGCCCATTTTAAAAGCCGGAATAGTCAACATAATCAAAGGAGGAAGCATTCCAAACATATACGTAGCCGCTGATTCATTACTGTAGACTTGCAGAGCCATGCCCTGTGTCATCAAGAAATAGTACCCTAGCAACCAACCTCCGAACGTTGTAAGAACAGTCCCAAAATATGTCTCGCCTTTAGCAAGGGTCCAAACTCCCCCAAAAAACTCCAACGTACCTGCAAACAGCACACCATAAAGGGCAGCACCGGCCGCTTTCGGAGCAATGAGAAGTTGGACGGCCAAACAAAAAAGGCCAAATCCAAAACCATAAAATATAGCTGCACTAGGGTCACCGCTTTGGTTATTCTTTTCCATACAAATTCTCCTCCTCGTATAATCAATTTTTTGTTCTACTGCCCAAACAGTTCTGTTCTTTTGGCGCATTTAAATAAAAATCGGAGGGGATACCGAAAGGTGGTATCCCCTTATATGTGTTACTGATGTTAGATGGTCAACACAGTCTTATAGCCAGTATGGATAGAATCAAATATTTTCCCCGCTTTCATCCCATTTTAGGATATTGTTCATAAATTTCTTCTTCTGTCAGAGGGAATTCCGCGTCACCCAATTCGATTGCATCACTGGGACAAATTGCGATGCACAGTGCGCATGCTCCACAATCCTTTTCTAAAACCGTTGCTTTATTATCATCATTCATTTTAATTGCCCAACATAAATTATTTGCACAAATCCCGCAACCTTTACATTTGGTTTGATCTATTTTAGCCGCTAATTTCCCTAAACCCCAATCAATCTCATCAGCCGGTTTGATATACTGAACCCCCAACCCACGAAATTCTTCCAGAGATTCGTACCCGTACTTATGCATGTATTTTTTTAAGAAATTTAGAGAATCGGTGATAAAAGACCACCCTTTCCATAGAGTCCCTGATGAAAATTCACAGATCTTTGCACCTAACATCATGGCTTCAACAGAATGTGACACATCAACAAGACCGCCAACCGCTGCCTGATCGATTCCTGGCACAAACATGGAAATTGTCCCTACATTACGATAACATAAGTACCTTGTCCATGGACCTACTACAGGAGAAATTGTATTAGCACTCAAACCAGGATATGGGGATTTACCAAAGTTATAAATATCAGGGGGAGCCACCGAAAGCGGTGCATTTACACTTGTAATAAATTTAGCCCCTACTTCTTTCAATTGTTCAACTAATCCAATTAATCTAGGAAATCCTGTTTCTGGAGTCAATTTAACTCCGACTGGTAACCTGGTTTTCTTAACCACGGCCGTAGTGACCGCTATAGTTAAGGCCGGATTATCCCCAAGCAACATCCCAGCATGTTCGGGAATTCTTTCCGCTGAGACAAAGGACTCTACTGCCCCTGCTGCAGTTGCAGGAAGTGGGCAGGAGACATCTAATTCAATAATGTCCGCTCCAGCATCTTCAAACTCCTTAGCCAGATTCGCCCATCCCTCAGGATCGGCACCGGGACCCATAATATTCGCAATAATCGGTACATCCGAAGGAAGTCTAGTTTTTAAAAATTTAACCATCTTTAAGGATTCTTCCTTACGCATCTCAATTCGGTAACTATCTGCAGCAACCCAAAATCCACTTCGTCCAAATCCGGGGGTATGTGCTTTTAGAAAACGTCCGGTGGGAAGCTTGTTTTTAGGGTGGTGAAGTTCAACGTTGGTATAGGGCGTATGTATATACCCAGCACCTGCGTCGACATGCTTTAATAGTATTTCCGCTAACCTATCACCTGAAATTGAAGCTGGAGCGAACGGTGCTTGGGCAGCAACACCTAACGGAGAACGCATTTTTACTCCTGCAAATTCTACGGATAAATCAATATCGTCTAATTTTTTCATCCCATTGCCTCCTTATATTTATTATTCGATGTAAGTTAAACCATTCACCTCCATTTATCTGATGTTTCTCATATTTTTGAAACTTCTAAATTATCTGAATATTACCATGTTATTTTTTTTTTTTGTATAAGTCGTTCTTCTCATTTTTCCTCAACCTGAAAAACCGTAACATATAGCCCTTTTGTGCAGTAACCTAAAAATTATTCCATAGCAACTTAACTTAAGCACAACAACAAAAACTGGGTGACTAAAAATCACTCCAGTATCTTTTCAGAAACACATTTATGGTAAGAATCATCTTCAGACTTTCGATTTCTTTTCAAACAAATTCGTTAGCAATATGTAAACATTTGGTACGATATAGGCCGATATTCTAATCGTTAATTTAACTTTTTAAAAGCATATTTTGTTCTACTGCCCAACGAACAGCTTCTGCTCTATTGGCACAGTTCAATTTTGTGAAAATGTGCGAAAGGTGGTTTTTAATTGTGTGCATACTAACTATTAATCTCAAAGCAATTTCTTGATTAGTAAAGCCACTGGCAACCAAAAACAATACTTCCTTTTCACGGCAAGTAAGTTTGTCTGTTCCATAAATATGTTCCGGGTGAACAACTTTCGAGATAGTATTCAGTAATTCTGAAATTTCTATATCCTTTAAAACATATCCTACCGCCCCAGCTTCCATGGCCTCTTGAAGAAGTTTTTCATTATCGTGCATAGTCAAAATAATAACTTGTGTATTAGGAACAAGTTGGCGAAGAAGCCTTGTACTTTTAATACCATCCGTTCCTGGCATCTGAATGTCCATAAGCACTAGATGAGGTTGTAATTGCTGTGCTTTTTGAATTGCTTCCGCTCCATTCCGAGCTATCCCAACAACTCTATATCTTCGTACAGTATCTAATAAGCGTTGCATAGCCTGGCAAAAAATAGTATGGTCATCAGCGATTAAGATCTTGATCTGATCCATGGCGACCCCCTCTTCTGTGAACTCATACCTGATTTCTCATGTCCGCAACAAGGAACACAAACAGTAATTAATGTGCCCTCATTAGGTGCAGTTTTAATATTAAAGGTACCCCCAAGTAATTTCACACGTTGTTCTATACTGAACAAACCGAAATTAGCTGCATTAGAAATATTACGATAATCTTCCCCTTTTACTGTTGCGAAATCGAATCCCTTACCATCATCTTTGATATTAAAGGTGACATTTTGTTGATCTATTTCAATGTGTATGTCTACTGATTTTGCTTCGGCATGTTTTCTAATATTTTGTAACGCTTCTTGAAGAACTCGAAAAATGGCAATTTCAACTGACTTATCAATTGGCCCTCCCTCTCCATATACTTCCAGATTTACCTTTAACGCTGTTTTATTTTCATAGGTTCTAAGATAAGCTCGCAAAGTCGGAAAATATCCGGCCTTTGTAAGCCAAAAAGAATCCATATCAACACTCACTAATCGACAAGCCTGAACGGTTTCTCTTACAAGCTGTTCAATTTCCTTAAGTTCAAAATTTAGTTCACTATCATTATTTGTACTATGTTCTACAATTTGTAACCTTAATAGGATACTTGCCAAAGATTGAATCACTCCATCATGTAAGTCCCAGGCAAGTCGTTTACGTTCATTTTCCTGTGCTGCCACAATTCCTGCCATTAATTTTTGTTCCTGATTATGAAAATCCTTTAACAATTGATCTTCACGATAATGCCAAATTATAATATTTATCCCCATAATAACTTTTGAATGAATCTCTTGAATTAAGTTTGCGTCATTCCCATCTTTTTCAAGTCTACGCAGTAAACAAGTAATAATTATTTCCATCCAAAATTGCATTTCTTCTAATTTAGGTGGATTAATGGAAAGTATATTAGCGTTAAATTGTTCTTGATATTGAACCCGCATTTTCCGGTAAATGTCTAGCGACGTAGGCAAATGTTTATCAACTGCCAAAACGGCTATTAAATCATTTATTAATGATTCAAAACCTTTTTTCCTAGGTTCAGACCAGACAGGTCTTCCAGTTTTTTGGGCCATATTTAATTTTTCTTTTACTCTTAGATCGTATTCCTTGAGTAATGTTTCTTTTTCTTCCTTTAATAATTGCGTTACTTGTTTCATATTAAACATTGAAAATCCTCCGTTAGGCCATTACTCTATTCTGAATATTCTTATTAATCATTATACTGCCAATAACTTTCTTTTGGAGATGTTTATGAAATATGTGACAATGATCTCCTTTTTTCTTCATAATGCAAAAATTGGCAAGTGAATCGCATTAAATTTTTCACTGGCCACATATATGTAATATCCAATATTTAGTACTAAAGAGTCAATTTCGTTCCAAATCCTAGGGGTATGTGCGTTAAGACAATGTTTTAGGGTAGTGTAATGACAACAATTAAAAAATATATTTAAAGTTCTGAATTATCTGTATAATAGCAAGCTATTTCTCTGCTGCCTATAGGTCATTCTTCTCATTTATAACCTTTTCCTTAGTGAATTGTACATATCAAGGCATAACGTTATAGAGTGGACACGTTTTATCATGCCACCCTAGTGCGCATTTCCATTAACTTGCCGTTGAAGCTGTTCTTGACGTCTGTTCGCCATTGGTCAATAATTTCATATTCCAAAATTCTATCCTTACCTTTGCTGCTATTCCTAATTTAATCGACCTGGCTCATTTCCACTAACTTCTCGGCCATCTGAGAGATATGTTCCAATGCTTGGGTAAGTTCCCGTGTACTAGCGACCTGAGTTACTGAGACACTACTCAATTGATTTACAGCTTCCACCTGAGCACTAACTGATTTCCTGACATTTTTTAAGTCATGGTCAATTTCCATAGTTAATTTTTTAGTATTTTCGGCAAGCTTTCGTACTTCATCCGCTACTACAGAAAAACTCCTACCAAACGCGCCAGCCCGAGCCGATTCAATAGCCGCATTCAACCCAAGAATATTAGTTTGCATAGAAATCTTCTTGATTTTATCTGTTGCGGTATAAGTATGTTGGACATCATTAGTAACTTGTTCTGTCTCTTGATTCATAATTTTAGTAGCATTTACCAATTTTCGGGAATCTGCCAACAGGTTTTCGAAGGAGCCTGATAATTCCTGCACCGCCGCTAAGATTTCCCGTCCAGCATCTAACAAAGTGTCGTAGCGGTCGACGGAAATAGCTACTGAAACACTGCCGACAATTTTTCCCTCCTCAAGTACTGGGATAGCAATCGCAACATAAGGAACACCCATAACCTCTTTAGGCACCCTCTTAATCACCCTGTGCCCGATCCGCATAGCTTCATTAGCAGCTGACCCTTTAGCTAAAGGCATACCTACACTGACGTGAAAATCTAAGTTCTTTCCAGGATAATATGCTAAAGTCTTTTCGGTATCATGTACCCCTATCAATACATCTTCATGATAAAGCTCCTGAAGTTCTCCCGCAATCTCAACGTAATATTCTAGTTTTACAATTAACACCCCCTTTCTCTACTACAATATTAAAACTTGTACTTAATTTAAGGTACAAATTATTAACCAATAACCTTTGTTTCCCTCAAACCTTTATACTCTTCAGTTGAATATCCTAAGACCTTCATTAGCACCTCTTCGTTGTGTTCGCCTAATCTCGGGGGAAACTGAACTATTCCATCACCAGAAGGCTGAGCAACCGGATCAGAAGGAAGAGTTATTTCATACCCAGAGACAGGGTCCTTTGCCCTACTCATATTTTTTCTCATTTCGGAGTCGGCCATTATTTCATTTAAAGCAGCAATTTTAGCAACGGGAATACCACTTTCTTTACATATCTTTATCACCTTCTCAGTCTTCATGGAACTTGTTATCTTTCTTAAATTCTGATCCAGTCTTTCAATATCCTGAATGCGACCCCTATTTTTTGAATATTCGTGTGTATTTAACATGGCAAATTCCGGATTAGCGACAAGCAAAGCCCACTGACGGTCATTTCCAGCAGCTATAATAACATAGCCGTCCTCTGTCGGGTAAGTATTAACCGGGGCAAAAAACCGGTGCCGGTTTCCGTTTCTTCCCACAGGCTCACCAAACTCAAAATTGGTTAGCTTTGTTGAAAGCAGTGAGACCGTACACTGCAGCATAGAAATATCAATTCGGCTACCCTTACCGGTGATTGACCTCTTATATAAGGCCTCCATAATAGCTGCATAGGCCTGATTTCCAGCTTCGAGATCGGCAATTGGAACTCCCGCCATCAAGGGATCCCGATCCGACTCCCCTGTAACATCCATAATCCCCGCCATAGCTTGAATTATCGGATCATAGGCTGGTTCAGATCTTTCAGGCCCAAAACCAGTCAAACCAACCCAAATGATATCCGGCTTAATTAAAGATAAAATTTCATAAGATATACCCAATTTTGAGTAATTTTTGGGAAGCTGATTCGTACAAAAAATATCAGCTGGTATTTTATCCACCATTTCCCAGAGTAGTTGTTGACCTCGCTTATCTGCTAGGTTAAGTGACATCGATTGCTTACCAGCATTAACACAAAGGAATTGCGAGTTCATTGCGTGCTCATCGCCTAGAGGAAAACCTACGTACCGATTAGGATCCCCCTGCAACGCTTCAAGTCGGGTCACGTTAGCCCCTTTTAAGGCCAGTCTGTAGGTACAATAGGGCATCGACAAGGCCTGTTCCAAGCTTACGACGGAGAGTCCCTTTAATAATTCCTGATTTCCTTGCACAATTTCTACCCCCAACTATTAAAAACTGAATTATAGCGATTTATTTCATTTACCCATCTTTTCCGATGAACCAGACCTTCAGATAGTATTAAAAAGAAAGCTGGGTGACTAAATAATCACTCCAGTTATCTTTTTCTTGTTCAAAAGTTATTAATGTAATAATTCTTTAGCAATAACAATCCGTTGAATCTGGTTAGTTCCTTCATAAATTTGCATGATCTTAGCATCACGCATATACTTTTCTAC
>LOEW01000265.1 GCA_001516045.1 Desulfosporosinus sp. BRH_c37 | reverse complement strand
CGTGCGAAGACAGTGCTGCAAGAAGGTTTAACCCGTGCGAAGACAGTGTCTTCGTCGCGGGCGCTAGCCAAGTTTTCTTTAATTCTGGTTATTTATTTTTATTACGTGTTAACCAGCCTGAAAAGGTCTCATATGATTGTTTTGATTTCCCTGTCCTTATGAGCATATGATACAGCTCAGGAGATTGTTTCTCAAGGGCTTTTACTTTATCTTGAATAGTATTAGATGATCCCGTGATCTCTTGAAACTTTTCACATAAGAATTGATTTTTACTTTGTATGATTCGATCTGTAGTTGGTTTTCGTGTAAGCGGTGGTGGTGTATGCGGATTACTAAATGTGAAACTTATTGTATTGCCATTTCTATTAAATTCATCTAGTGGATATCCTGCATTCCACAATCCAGATACAAATGCATCACGCATCCTCACATTAGGCAAGGTAATATTAATATCCATCGTTAGTTCTGAAGGGTTAGAAAACTCACCAAGTTTGAAGCCCGTTAACCACCAGTGTTTTCCCTCTCTTGAAAAAAGTCTATTACCGTTCTTTTTTAAAGTATAGGACATTTCTAAGAGATCGGTGTTGCTAACACAATCATAATATGCGCCACTAAAACCAAGAATATTTAGATCAACTGCCCTTGTATAGAGGCCTATCTCGGCACCCGTGACTAAATCATACTGACCTTTCCAAAAGACAATCATCCATTCTTTCTCGAGATATTCAAAGTAAATGGGTTCACAATCTATTATCATCCCGAAAGGCGCAGCCAATTCATCATACAGACGACAATATCCAATATCTCTCTGCCAGGGATCTATGGTTGAATAGAAAATGTCCTGTTTTTGATCATATGAATAACCAGCAATTTTTATGGCTTTATCCAGTTCGTCATTACCCGTCCCCTCAGGTATGACGTTGAATCCGTCCCCGTTTCTCCGAGTGACCATTTTGTCTTTCGACGTTATCTGAACGGACATACGAATCGCCCCCTCAGAACATATTATGCAGTCAATGCATAGAATGGTGCATGAATTCCCACCACCACTTTAGGTGGCGGTTTCCAACGTGGTTAGAACCATAAGGTAACGGAGGGGAACAGCTTGGAAAGAGATGCCCATTACTATGCCATATTAGCGTTTTGTCGAGCATGTGGTTTTAATAAAGACAGTGCTCAGGTAATTGCGTATGCCTCACAGTTTGTAGATGATGCTAAAATCAATCTTATGTTTTTAAGTAATCCGAGTAATATTATTGAACATGATGTTATTGAAAATAAACCGGCATTTTTCAATATGGCAACTTGTCATTCATATTTTCGAATCAATACATTTAATTATGAGGCTATGGTAAACAATACTTGTGCATTTCATTTTGTGCCAGGCTGTAAGGGTGAGAATTTTACTAAGAAGCTTAGGTGTAAGGAAGAATCTCCAATAATTCTTGATATCTTAGCAGATGTATTCCTTGAGGATGACTTGATCAAGCTTGGAATCATTTTGCATGCCTTGGCAGATTCATATACTCACCAAGGGTTTAGTGGTATGTTAAGTAAGGTCAATGATATTAAGGATTGTAAAGCAATAACCAAAGTTTACTTAGGGTTATTGGACAAAATTCTGCAGGCGCTTGAGCAATTTAATCAGGAAAAATATGATAAGTATTTTGATCGGATAATGCCTGCCTACGGACATGGTCAAGCAAGGGAATATCCAGATCTCCCCGATTTGGTGTGGTCGTATGAATATGACTATAGTGACGAATTCAGTGGTTCTTATAAGAAGGTCGAGATAGATAATAAGGACAGATTTACACGAGCTTTTAAGAGCATTAGAAAACATATACAGAATTACTTAATCAAACATCCTCAGTATTTCGATAGTAGTCTAAGGTTTGATAACATTAATATTCTTATGGATACGCTCGTATCGAAAGGTAAGGAGCAAAAAAGGGAAGAGAATTGGAAAAAACTTTTAATCAAGCAGGGATTATTTAACAACGAAGACCTAGATCGAATAATCTACAAAGACGATCAATGGTTGAAAGAAGCATTTAGTAATTTTGACCGAGACGCCTTTGATGATCGAACCGTAGCAGGAGAAGTTCAATTAGCAGATAACTTTTTGAATTCAAACTGGTATCGTTTTTATCTCTCGGTTAAATGGTATAAGTTAAGATTCTTCGAATATTGTGCCAAGTATCAATTAAGCATTCCTAACTAATGTATCGTCGTCCTTTAGACCTAAATATCGATTAACAGAGCTCGTAACTGGCATTTTCCAGTCTAGAGCTCTTTTATTATCGTAATATATAAAATTGATATCAAAAAATACATACAATATGTATTATATATTTGACATATAGTAAAATATGCATTACTATATTGTTAAAGAGTAGAGGTGATGATATGGGTAAGAATTTGAAGTTAAAATCATCAAGAGCGGCTAAAGACATGTCCCAAAAAGATCTAGCAGAAGCGACTGGAGTAACGAGACAGACTATAAATGCCATTGAAAATGGTGACTACAACCCATCGGTTAATTTATGTATCGCAATTTGTAGAGTATTGGGAAAAACTCTTGATCAAATTTTTTGGGAGGATGATGAAAATGCGAAATAATAATTTAGATGAAATGCAATTGCAAAGAAGAAACAAGATTGGCAATCAAGCTTTTATGTTACTCTTTTACCTTCTGATGATTGACATCGGTTTAAATGGATTTGGATTTAGGTGGCTGAATTATCCGGCCAATGTTTTGGCAATTATGACGGCCTGTATGACGTATTATTTGATTCGTATCATATGGAATAGTTCCTTTGTCGGACCGCAACAATCAAGCAAAGGAATTACTAGAAAAACAAGATATTTAATTGGGGCAACCGGATTTGTGGGGGCCGTTACAGCTTTCATATTGCAAAAGTATTTTATGGAAGCCCCTGCTACAAACGGAGATGATAATAGTGCAATGATTTTATTGGTTGTTTCAATAGTTATGTTAATAATTATTGCAGTGGTCAGCATTATCGATAAGTGGCAAAACAAAAAGGTTGATAATAATTAATTATAGAATTCTCAACCTCCCTGATCTAATACTGGATCAGAGAGGTTGTCTATTTATATCAGGGAACAAATTACAGATGTTGGCACGGAAATTGCATTATAGTTAAGAGTCAGTGATCAATTCGTTTAGGGGGAGATAACAGAGCTAACACGCAAAACAAGTGATAGTTTTTTTCAATAGTGTATTAAAAAACTAGTTTGACAACAAAATACCAAGTAATAGGAGAGAGTTAAATATGAGTGAAAAAATACTATGGGTACAAAATAATCTGCATAAAAAAAGCGTAAACGGTGTTTCGACCGAACTTTTTAGTAAGTTGGAAATAGAGAAGGCCATGAATTTTCACCGGACATTCCCTGATTATCAGCCAACCCCTCTTCGTGAACTCAAGCAACTTGCTAAGAACTTAGGCGTAGGTGGGATCTTTGTTAAAGATGAGTCTTATCGTTTTGGCCTTAATGCATTTAAGGCTCTAGGTGGCTCGTATGCGATCGGTCGATACCTTGCCCAGCGGCTTAACAAAGACATTAGTGAACTGCCTTATGATGTTCTTACTTCTCCAGAAGTTAAGCAACAATTAGGGGATATTACCTTTGCCACCACGACAGACGGGAATCATGGAAGAGGAATAGCTTGGACCGCTCGGCAATTGGGCCAAAAGTCGGTAGTCTATATGCCAAAGGGTTCATCCCAATACCGTCTTGAAAAAATCAGGGGGGAAGGCGCAAGGGCTGAGATCACGGATTTAAATTACGATGATGCTGTGCGTATGACGGCTATCGAGGCGGAAAAGAAAGGTTGGGTAGTAGTTCAAGATACCTCCTGGGAAGGGTACGAAGAAATCCCGAGCTGGATTATGCAAGGGTATGGGACAATGTCGGCTGAGGCCCTAGAAGAGTTAAATACACAAGGTGTCCAGAAACCGACTCATATTTTTGTTCAGGCAGGGGTAGGTGCATTAGCTGGGTCTGTACAAGCTTATTATGCCTCCTTGTTTAAAGAAAATCGTCCTAAAACCGTGATTGTGGAAGCCAATCAAGCGGATTGTCTGTATAAATCAGCCCTGGCAGGGGATGGTAAACCTAGGGTGGTCGGCGGAGACATGGCCACAGTTATGGCGGGATTGGCCTGTGGAGAACCCAATCTGATTGGCTGGAATATTTTGCGGGATTATAGCGACATGTTCATGTCCTGCCCCGACTGGGTTGCTGCCAAGGGAATGCGAGTTTTGGCAAATCCTCTGCTTGGGGATCCAAAGATCATTTCCGGTGAATCTGGCGCAGTAACCGCGGGGTTGCTCAGCTCCTTATTGAAAGAAGAAGCCTTTCAAGGTGCAAGGGAAGTACTAGGCTTAAATGATAAATCACAGATCTTAATCTTTAACACGGAAGGAAATACAGATCCATATAAATATCGCAGCATTGTATGGGATGGAGAATTACCGTCAACGGGTCGATAGTGAATCGAACACTCCATATAAATATAGCTTGTCAAATTATGTATTCGGAAGCACACGATTCGTTGATGATAGGGTGCTTCCTTCTTTAAATTTAAGAATTAGTTCGTTCTTTAGGGCGTTTAAGGAAGAAGTATCGAAATGAGACAAATAGTTGTATATAATAAAGTTGGAACTCAAATAATTTGAGGTGTTATGCATGTATCACTTGCGCGACATTAAGAGTACAGTACAACAAACTGCAGATGCAATCGCTGCAGCTCTGAAGATTGAGGTAGAAATTGCAGATGCTGATCTTATACGGATTGCCGGAACAGGAAAGTATAAAAGCCGTTTAGGTAGTCCAATGAATGATGGTTTTGTCTACCGACATGTCATGAAAACGGGAGTATCGGTTATTATTGATAATCCCGGTTATAATGAACTTTGTCAGCCTTGTCCTAGCCATGGGAAATGTTTAGAATATGCGGAAGTAGCCATACCTATTCGAGTTGACGATCAAATCATTGGGGTTATTGGTTTAGTGAGCTTTGATGAGGAGCAAACGAAGCGTTTAATGGACAATAAGCAATCCCTGCTGCTTTTCTTGGAAAAAATGGCCGAGCTCCTTGTGGGGAAGGTCGTTGAAAACCAGAAAAACCATGAATCGGGATTGCTCACAAGCCAGCTGCTAACGGTGCTGAATCTCTTGCATGATGGAATTTTATTGATTAACGATCAGCAAGAAGTGACGCATTTTAATACGTTGGCAGGTAAATTATTGGACATTGATGCGGAGCAAGAACAGGCATTATTTCAATTGCTAGACGACAAAAAACTCTGGCTTGCCGTGGAACGAGGGGAAACTTTCTCTGGTCCGATCAAAGGAAAAAGGGTTGCCACCCAACTCTACTGTGATGTTGTACCGATTAAAAATAACGGTGTCATTGAAGGTGCAGTTATTACTCTAAAGGATATTCAGCAAATTAAGAAATTGGTAAAAGAGGCTACCGTTAGCGAAATCGAAACTCATTTTTCCCAGATCATCGGTAATTCTACCAAAATGAATGAGCTGAAAGCAATGGCTTTACACGTGGCTCCCAGTAAGGCAACTCTTTTGATTCAAGGGGAGAGTGGAACGGGAAAAGAACTGCTAGCTAGAGCAATTCATCAGAGCAGTAACCGAAAAGGACATGCTTTTATCGCGATCAATTGTGGTGCTATTCCGGAAAATTTACTAGAAAGCGAATTGTTCGGTTATGAAGAAGGGTCTTTCACTGGTGCCAGACGGGGTGGTAAGTTGGGAAAATTTGAATTGGCTCATAATGGTACGATCTTTTTGGACGAAATCGGGGACATGCCGCTTCACTTGCAGGTTAAAATCTTACGAGTCTTGCAAGAACGAAGAGTAGAACGCATTGGCAGTACACGCTCAATCCCTCTGGATGTTCGAGTGATAGCCGCTACCCACCAGCACTTAGAGGACATGGTAAAAACGGGAGAATTTAGAGAAGACCTCTATTATCGTTTGAATGTTATCCCTTTGTTGATTCCGCCGCTTCGTGAACGTCTGGAAGATGTGCCCATTTTGATTCAATTCTATTTGAATTATTATTCTACGGTTACCGACAGGTCGGTTAGTGGAATCACTCCGGAAGTTATTGAAATTCTGACCCATTATCCTTGGCCAGGTAATGTCCGAGAGCTGGGTAATGTCATTGAATACTGCGTAACAATGGTGGCAGGGGGTGAAATCACGGCAGAAATATTGCCTAAACGGGTTAAGCTGGAACGTCAATCCACTTCGCATAACTCCTCTCTAAACTTAAAACTGCTGGAGAGGGAAATGATCATGAAGGCTTTAACCTTAGTTAACTCCGAGGGGCATAAGGATGATGCGGCAAAATTATTAGGTATTAGCAGGGCGACCCTCTATCGTAAGATTAAGGAATATCAAATTGGTGAAACCAAAATTTTTTCTTAGGAAGAGAATTTTCTCTGAGAGTTCCTTTAACTTTTGAAATCCGCGTATCAATCCTAGACTAGTGTATCATTATGAGATTAGACGCAAAATTCGTTGAAGTTACCTCTGTTACAGAGCTTATGATGGAGTTAGAGCACTGAAGTGGTGTATCACTATGAGACAGTGACGGAGGTGAAAAGCTATGGATTAGGAGAGATACATATATTTCTAAACAAAAGTTAATCGTATAGATATGAAAAGGGATTGGCAGGGTTCTTGCATTAATAATCTCAGGAAAGATCATCTTAATATGATCAGACTTGTTTTAAAATAGTAGCGAAAAGGGGAAATGATTTTGAAAACGGATTTTGCAAAAGTTCTTGAACTGGCTAAGAAATATGAGCCGGAAATGAGTCGGTTTCTAAGAGATCTTATCGCTATCCCTGGTGAAAGCAGTGGGGAGAAAGATGTCGTATTACGTATCAAGGTAGAGATGGAAAAGGTAGGATTTGACAAAGTGGAGATTGACCCGATGGGAAACATTTTGGGTTATCTCGGTCACGGCAAACATCTGATTGCTATGGATGCTCATATAGATACAGTAGGTGTAGGTAGCCTAGAAAATTGGCAGTATGATCCTTATAAAGGGTTTGAAGATCAAGAAATCATTATTGGACGAGGTGCCTCAGACCAAATTGGTGGAATGGCATCGATGGTCTATGCCGGAAAAATTATCAAAGATCTCGGTATGGAAGAAGGTTACACCTTAGTTGTCGTGGGTTCAGTTCAGGAAGAAGATTGTGATGGTTTATGCTGGCAATATATTATCAAGGAAGACAAAGTCGTACCGGAATTTGTCGTAATAACCGAACCAACCGATGGAAAGATTTATCGCGGTCATCGTGGTCGGATGGAAATTAAAGTTATGACTAAAGGGGTTAGTTGTCACGGCTCTGCACCGGAGCGTGGGGACAATGCAATTTACAAAATGGCACCGATTTTAACAGAGCTGCGTAGCTTACATGAAAACCTTACAGACCACCCGTTCCTTGGTAAAGGTAGTTTGACGGTTTCGGAAATTTTCCATACTTCCCCTTCGCGTTGCGCAGTTGCCGACAGTTGCTGGATTTCCGTCGATCGTCGCCTGACTGCGGGAGAATCATGGGAATTTGCTGTTCAACAGATTAAGAATCTCCCATCTGTTAAAGCTGCCGGTGCGGAAGTTACGATGTATATGTATGAGAGACCATCCTATACTAATCTTGTCTATCCGACAGAATGTTATTTCCCAACTTGGCTTATTGAGGAGGGACATCCAGTAAGCACAACCTTGGAAGATGCTTACAAAGGACTCTTCGGCAAAGATCCTGTGGTTGATAAATGGACGTTTTCCACAAACGGCGTTTCCATCATGGGACGCTATGGAATCCCTTGCATCGGTTTCGGCCCTGGCCATGAAGATCAAGCTCATGCTCCAAATGAACGGACATGGAAAAAAGAACTGGTAGATTGCGCGGCCATGTATGCAGCGATTCCAAGTATTTATGTTCAGGAGTATGCCGATAAGATGCCGAAGGACACGGAGAATTTAGTTTCAGTAAAATAGAGGCGAGGCGTGAATACGCCGTTCGCACACGTTACGTTGCTACTCCGGTTAGCACTGAAGCTAAAACGTCAAAACCCTGATGCTTTCTGCAAGTGAACCGTTGACGTTTCTTAACGCTTCAGCGCTAGCCTCCGTTGACGCAACGCCACTTAAGTGCTCACTCTGTAATAACGCCTCGCCGGGCTGGGAACGACGGGGGCGAGGCGAGCTGTTGTATCCAGCCAGCAATCAAAATAATTATATAGTAAGGAGATTTTTTATGAAAACCTTGAATGATTACATTGAAAGATTAAACAAGTTGAATTTTAAAGATATGTACAACAATGATTTTTTGCTGACTTGGGAAAAATCAGATGATGAGTTAGAAGCTTTATTTACTGTTGCTGACGCTCTGCGCTTTATGAGAGAAAATAATATCTCTACTAAGGTTTTTGAAAGCGGACTTGGGGTTTCTTTATTCCGTGACAACTCTACCCGTACCCGTTTCAGCTTCACATCGGCCTGTAATCTTCTTGGACTAGAGGTTCAGGACTTGGATGAAGGAAAATCCCAAGTAGCTCATGGCGAAACAGTTCGTGAAACTGCAAATATGATCTCCTTTATGGCAGATATTATTGGTATTCGTGATGATATGTATATCGGCAAGGGAAATGCTTACATGCGTGAAGTTTCGGAGGCTGTAAAGCAAGGAAATAAGGATGGAATTTTGGAGCAAAGACCTACCCTAGTTAACCTACAGTGCGATATAGATCACCCTACTCAGTCAATGGCCGACATGCTGCATATCATTCATGAATTTGGTGGTATAGAGAACCTGAAAGGCAAGAAGATTGCCATGTCATGGGCTTACTCGCCTTCCTACGGAAAGCCGCTTTCTGTGCCTCAAGGTATAGTCGGTTTAATGACTCGTATGGGAATGGATGTAGTCCTGGCACATCCTGAAGGATATGAGATCATGGCAGACGTAGAAGAAGTTGCCAAGGCAAATGCTGTAAAATCTGGAGGATCCTTCACAAAAACAAACAGCATGGCAGAAGCCTTCAGAGATGCCGACATCGTTTATCCAAAGAGCTGGGCTCCATTTGTAGCGATGGAAAAACGTACTGAGTTATATGGCAACGGCGATTCGGATGGGATCAAGGCCCTGGAAAAGGAATTACTGGCCCAGAATGCAGAGCATAAAGATTGGGCTTGCACAGAAGAAATGATGAAGTTGACAAAGGCTGGCAAAGCCACCTATATGCATTGTCTGCCTGCGGATATCACTGGTGTAAGCTGTGAAGAAGGCGAAGTCGATGCCAGCGTATTTGATCGATATCGTATTCCACTCTACAAGCAAGCAAGCTACAAGCCCTATGTTATTGCTGCTATGATATTCTTAAGCAAATTTGAAAATCCACAGGCTACTTTAAGCACCTTGGAGAAAGCTGCAAAACAAAGAAAGTTTGACTAAACGTTTGCCTAAGGCATATGAAAGAAAATAACTGTCAAAGATGCCTTGGATATTTTGCGTCAGACAAGGAGGTAT
>LOEW01000264.1 GCA_001516045.1 Desulfosporosinus sp. BRH_c37 | reverse complement strand
CCAGGATACCAGGGGCAGCCACAAGGTCCACGTCCAGGATACCAGGGGCAGCCACAAGGTCCACGTCCAGGGTACCAAGGGCAGCCACAGGGCCCACGTCCGGGGTATCAAGGGCAGCCACAGGGCCCACGTCCAGGGTATCAAGGGCAGCCACAGGGCCCACGTCCGGGGTATCAAGGGCAGCCACAAGGTCCACGTCCGGGATATCAAGGACAGTCACAAGGTCCACGTCCGGGATATCAAGGACAGTCGCAGGGCTCTCGTCCTGGAATGCCCGCACGAGCAGGGACAGGTGCTCCGACGACCCCAACGATTACTGAGCAACCCAAACGTCAGCCACCGGCTAATAAGAAAGCCCAAGATAAAGCCTATGAACGGAAACGTGAATTAGAAAAGGAAAAAGAAAATGCGATCCGTTCACCACATCGACGTTATCAGAAGCATCCTAAAAAAGAAGTAAGAGATACGTCTCCAAAACACATTGTGATTCAGGAAGCAATTTCAGTACAAGATTTAGCAGCAAAAATGAGCCGTAAGGCGGGAGAACTTATTAAACACCTGATGACTTTGGGCGTCATGGCTACCATCAATCAGGAGTTGGATGCGGAAACAGCAACCATCTTGGCAGGTGAAATGGGTGTTACTGTTGAGGTGAAAGCTGAGAAATCAATGGCTGTTATTGAGGAAATCGCAGATGATCCGGAGGACCTCGTTTTTCGTCCACCAGTAGTAACCGTGATGGGACACGTTGATCATGGAAAAACGTCGCTCTTGGATGCCATTCGTACCACGCATGTGACGGCTTCAGAGGCGGGTGGAATTACTCAGCATATTGGCGCATACCAAGTTGAAATCAAAGGTCAAAAAATTACATTTTTAGATACACCCGGCCATGAGGCCTTCACTGCTATGCGTGCTCGAGGTGCTCAAGTCACGGATATTGCAGTTTTGGTGGTAGCAGCGGATGATGGAGTAATGCCTCAAACTATAGAGGCAATTAATCATGCTAAAGCGGCTGAGGTTCCCATCATTGTAGCCATTAATAAGATAGACAAGGAGAATGCAACTCCGGAAAAAGTTAAGCAAGAACTGACAGAGTACGGTCTTGTGGTCGAAGAATGGGGCGGAGAAACCATTGCCGTTCCTGTATCAGCCAAAAGTCATCTGAACATCGAACAACTTCTGGAAATGATTTTGCTAGTTGCAGAAGTTCGGGATTATAAAGCAAATCCGAATCGTCCAGCAGCTGGAACTGTCATCGAGGCTGAGCTGGATAAGGGAAAAGGACCAATTGCCACAGTTTTGGTTTCCAAGGGTACGCTTAATATTGGGGATGTTGCCGTAGCAGGTTGTGCTTTTGGTCGAATTAAGGCCATGGTAGATGATAAAGGGCGACGGGTGAAAAAAGCGGGTCCCTCCATGCCGGTTGAAGTTCACGGCTTATCCGAAGTGCCTGAAGCGGGGGAGTTATTCTATGTTGTCGCTGACGAAAAATTAGCTCGACAAATAACTTCAGCACGAATTGCGGAGCGTAGAGTAGAAGATTCTAAAAAGAACGTCGTTAAAGTGAGCTTAGAAGACCTTTTTGACAGGATCAAAGAGGGTGAAATCAAAGAACTAAATATTATTATTAAAGCCGACGTTCAAGGCTCGGTTGAAGCTTTACGGCAGTCACTTCTTCGACTTTCGACGGGCGAAGTACGAGTCAACCCAATCCATGGTGGAGTCGGTGCAATTAATAAAAACGATGTTATGCTGGCCTCGGCTTCAAACGCGATTATTATCGGCTTTAATGTCCGACCGGATGCCAGTACAAAGGCAGCGGCTGAACTAGAGGGCGTTGATTTGCGCCTGTATCGGGTCATCTATGATGCTATTGAAGATGTTAAAGCAGCAATGACCGGACTGTTGGATCCAACCTTTAAAGAAGTCGTATTAGGTAAAGTTGAAGTGCGTATGGTCTTTAAAGTTCCTAAAGCGGGAACGGTAGCTGGTTGTATGGTGACCGAAGGAAAGATCGTTCGTTCAGCTAAAGTACGTGTTATTCGGGATAGCATTGTTATTCATGAAGGAGTAATGGAATCTCTGCGACGCTTTAAGGATGATGTTAAAGAGGTTGCCGAGGGTTATGAATGTGGAATTGGCATCGAAAAATACAATGATCTTAAAGAAGGAGACACCATTGAAGCGTTTATGATGGAAGAGGTCAAACGCACATTATAGTATATCGGCCCTGGAGGGATAATTATGTCAAAACATCGGCCCAATCGTTTGGCTGAAACACTAAAAGAAGAAATCTCTCAACTCATCCGGGTGGAGCTAAAAGATCCTCGCTTGGGGTTTGTAACTTTGACAAGTGTAGAGGTTGCGGGCGATCTGGCTCACGCGAAAGTGTATGTTAGTGTGCTAGGGACTGTGGAGGAAGGGAAAACATCCTTGGAGGTGTTGAATCGTGCAGCGGGGTTTATACGTAGTGAAATCGGGAAACGTATACGACTCCGACATGTGCCAGCGATCGTTTTTGTTTACGATCCTTCCATAGAACATGGTGCACACATTGCGAAGTTGTTGAAGGATGTTGGAGTTTCCGACGATGCAGGCAAGGATGAATCTCATGAATCATGAAAACACTCCTGAAGAGATGATTAAATTATTAGGAAAAGCGCCAAAGGTGGCGCTTTTCTCCCATGTTTCTCCGGATGGAGATTGTATCGGGTCTATGTTGGCGATCGGTCTAGCCTTGGAGAAAATGGGAAAAGAAGTGTCATTTTATAATCCGAATTCCGTGCCAAGCTATCTATCGTTTTTACCAGGATCGTCTCGGATAAGGCAAGAGCTACCTAATCCCCAACCCGAGATCTTATTGTTTGTAGACTGTACGGATCTGGGGCGAGTTAACTTGTCTAGGTCAGAAATTTCGGAAGACAGTACTGTTCTTAACGTAGATCACCACATCTCAAATCTGTTCTTTGGTGACATAAACTGGGTAGAGCCTCAAGCTAGCGCGGTTGGAGAAATCGCTCTGACGCTCATCAGCAAGTTGGGTGTAGAAATAGACAGAAACATGGCCACCAATCTCTACACAGCGATTGTGACTGATTCAGGATGCTTTCAGTATAGTAATACAACTGCGCAAACACATCGATCGGCTGCAGCCCTCTTAGACATCGGTGTGGATTTGCCTAACATACATCATAACATTTTTGACCAGAAGCCTCTCGCCCAGATCAAACTGTTGCAGTGTGCCCTGAACGGCTTAGAAATCCATGCGCATGGGCAGTTGGCGCTTATGATTTTAAACGCTGAAGATTTTCAGAAAAGTGGTGCAGAACAGGAGTTGAGTGAGGGACTGGTTAATCACGCTCGGAGCATTGCGGGCGTTGAGGTGGCAGTCTTGCTGAAAGAGGTTGGCCCTCGAGAGATTAAAGGGGGATTGCGTTCTAACCTTTGGCTAAATGTCAATGAGATTGCTACGCTGTTCGGAGGTGGAGGACACCAGCGAGCCGCGGGGTGTACTTTTAGAATTTCGATGGCTGAGGCCAAACTAAGCATAACTACCGCGATTGAGGAGGCGTTAAGGCTTGGAAGGGATCATTAACGTCCTTAAACCACCGGGAATGACATCGTCTGATGTAGTTGTTTGGATGCGAAAAGTTTTGAAAACTAATAAGATTGGCCACACGGGCACGCTTGATCCTGGAGTGGCTGGAGTTTTACCACTTTGCGTAGGGAAGGGAACACGTCTAGCAGAATACATAACTGAACAAGGGAAAGCTTACCTTGCAGAGGTTACGTTTGGAGTTACGACGGATACTCAGGATGCATTCGGTAAAGAGGTTCATCTGACCAAACCAGATTTGAATGAGAGCGACTTAGAACGGGTAATACCAAATTTTTTGGGTAAATTATTACAGACTCCTCCGATGTATTCGTCGGTTCGTAAAGAAGGAAAGCACTTATATGAATATGCTCGCCAAGGGTTATCGATTGAGAGATCGCCACGCGAGGTATTTATTTATAGCATAAAATTAGTAAAATGGTATGAAGGAGAGTTTCCTCGGGCGATTTTAGATATTGAGTGTTCAAAAGGGACATACATACGGACCATCAGTCATGATCTTGGACAGGCAGTAGGCTGTGGGGCACATATGTCAAATTTATTACGCGTTCGTTCCGGTCCGTTCAAGATCCGGGAGAGTTGGACACTTGAGGAGATCGAAGATGCGGTACACGAGTCAACCTATTCCTTTTTACTTCCGCTGACAGCTGGAATCGATCTACCTCGAGTATTCTTATCAGCCGCTCGCGCAAATGCTTTTCGTCATGGCTTGCCTACCAAGCGTGAACTAGTTCGAATATCGAACCTCGAACCTCGAACCTCGAATTTGGTTCAGGTAATCGAGAATGAGGAATTAATTGGTATTGGGGTCTGGCGTGGGGAGGATCTTTTCCCTCACAAGGTTTTGGGATGAAGCAAGGGGACGGTTCTCTTGCTTCCTTCGGAAGTGGAAGCAAGAGAACCGTCCCCTTGCTTCCAAAGTTTTCTTAGGAGGTCAAATCGTGCAAGTTCGAACAAGTCTGTCTACAACCAAAGAGCCCTGTGTCATAGCATTAGGTAATTTCGATGGAGTACACCTCGGACATCGTCGCTTGCTTGAGCATGGATTAGGACAAGCTGTGCGTTTAGGTGTGGGGCTTTCCGTATTGATTTTTGAGCCTCACCCTCTCAAAGTTCTATTTCCTGAACGGGAGCTAAAGCTTCTGTCGACAACCCAGGAGCGGTTACTCTATCTGGAAACTATAGGAGTCCAAACAGTCTACCTTTTACCGTTTACTCGGGAGATGGCGAATACTTCCCCAGAACACTTTGTGGAGAGAATTCTTCTTCCTCTCGGGGTGATTCATGTTGTGGTAGGTTTTAATTATTCATTTGGTGCCCAGGGTAGAGGAAATCCTGAGTTACTTCAGGCCTTAGGGAAGACGAATGGTTTTGGAGTTAGTGTACTTCAGGCGCAAACGATTGGTGGCCGAGTGATTTCTTCGAGCAGTATTCGTAAAGCATTACTTCATGGGGATATCAGATTGGCTTACACTTTGCTAGGGCGCCCTCCTTGCGTTCGGGGGATCGTCGTACATGGGGAAGAACGCGGGCGTCAGCTGGGTTATCCGACGGCCAACATTCTCCCTGAAGAAGACTATTTAATACCAAAGCGAGGGGTATATGCGGTATGGGCTTATCTGGATGGAAAGCGCGTGTTAGGGATGATGAACATTGGCATGAAACCAACTTTTCACGACTTATATACTACAATAGTCGAGGTTCATTTCTTCAACTTTAGCGGAGATCTGTACGAGAGTGAGATCATGGTACAGATTGTTGAGCGTTTGCGTGACGAACGGAAATTTAATGGTATCAACGAACTTTTGATGCAGTTAAAAAAAGACAGGGTTAAAGCAGAACTGATCTTGCTAGAAACCCTCTTATAGGGGAAGCAACTTTACAAAAACATTTTTACCATGTATACTACTTTTTAGAAACTATGAGGACCCACTGACTCGGCTTGAGTGAGTCTCCGACGTCAACCTGGGCAGTTGGGAATTACAAAAAATGGAGGAATTTATCATGATGACACCTGAGAGAAAGCAAGAAATTATTTTGAAGCATGCTCAAAAAGAAGGGGATACTGGTTCTCCGGAAGTACAAGTTGCACTTCTCACTGAACGGATTACGTATCTAACTGAACACTTTAAGACGCATAAGAAGGACCATCATTCGCGTCGGGGTCTCTTAAAAATGGTCGGTTCGAGACGTGCATTATTGACATATTTGAAAAATGTTGATTTCGACCGTTATCGTAAGCTTATCGCTGTTCTTGGTCTGCGAAAATAACTCAAAGTAAAAACAATGTGAAGCGGATCAAAATGATCCGCTTCTTTCTTATAATTCAATAGTCTAAGCATAGATAATTCTCAAGAAGAGTTTTTTTATGCAATTTGCAGGAAATAATAACAATATGTCGAAGGTGATTAACTTGAATAGAAGGATTGAAAAGTTTAAGGAGGTTCCATTGTGAAACAGCAAATACTCGAAAAGTCACTCTCGGTTGGTGGGAGAGTAATGACTTTCCAGACCGGGAAGATTGGTAAACAAGCGGGAGGCGCGATTTTTCTTCGTTATGGGGATACTGTGGTTTCCGCGTTTGCTACATGCAGTGCTGTACCCCGAGAGGGAATAGATTTCTTTCCCTTGACCGTTGAGTTTGAAGAGCGTATGTATGCTGCAGGTAAAATCCCAGGCGGATTTATTAAACGTGAGGGAAGGGCGAGTGAGAAGGCTACATTATCCGCCCGTTTAATAGACCGTCCAATTCGTCCGTTGTTCCCGCAGGGGTTTCGTAATGAAGTCCAGGTGGTTGCAGCCGTTATGTCTGTTGATCAAGACTGCGCGACGGATATTACAGCAATCAATGCAGCCTCTGCAGCATTAACCGTTTCGAACGTTCCTTTTGAAGGGCCTATTGCGGCTGTTACTGTGGGACTTGTTGAAGGAGAATATGTTATTAATCCTACCATCGAACAATCTGCAAAAAGCCAAATGCTACTTACGGTGGCAGGGACGGTAGATGCAGTTATGATGGTGGAAGCTAGTGCTCATGAAGTGCCCGAGGATCAAATATTGGAAGCAATCATGTTTGGGCATGTAGAAATTATAAAGATTGCTAAGTTTATTGCTGACTATCGTGAAGAAGCTTTGACTTTGGGATTAGCGAAAGAAAAAATCGAAGTAAAACTCACTAAAATTCAAGACCAGATTGTAGAAGCAGTTAAAGCATATACATACAGTAAACTGGATGAGGCGGTCCGTATAGAAGAGAAGAAAGCACGGGAAGGTGCGATCGATAAAGTAAAAGCGGAAGCTCTAAGCTATTTTGAAGCCGAGTTCCCGGAAGATACTAAAGCAATTAAGTCAGTACTGGAAGACATTGTACACCTGATTGTTCGTAAATTGATCACGGATGAGCAAATTCGTCCGGATGGTCGGAAAGTGGATGAAGTTCGCCCTATTAGTGTCGAGGTAGGCATTCTACCGCGTACCCATGGAACGGGGCTCTTTACACGGGGTCAAACCCAGGTGCTTACAGTGACGACCTTGGGGGCTGCAAGAGATGAACAAATTCTTGATGGTCTAGGTCTGGAGCGGTCTAAACGGTATATACATCACTATAATTTTCCGCCCTACAGTGTTGGGGAAATCAAAATGATGCGTGGGCCATCTCGAAGGGATATTGGGCATGGCGCTTTAGCGGAAAGAGCTTTGCTTCCTGTCCTACCGGATGAAAACGAGTTTCCTTATACGATTCGTTTGGTTTCTGAGGTCTTGGAATCCAATGGTTCGAGCTCGATGGCCTCAGTTTGCGGAAGTACTCTCTCGCTGATGGATGCAGGTGTTCCCATTACAGCTCCGGTGGCCGGTGTTGCCATGGGACTGATCAAGGAAGGGAATAACATCGCGATCCTCACTGATATCCAGGGCTTAGAAGATCATTTTGGGGATATGGATTTCAAAGTGGCCGGAACAAGCAAGGGAATCACCGCCTTGCAAATGGATATTAAGATTATGGGTGTATCTCGAGAGATTTTATTGAAAGCCTTAACTCAAGCAAAAGCAGGACGGCTTTTTATCCTGGATAAAATGGTGGCTATCATAGACAAACCACGTGCTCAACTTTCTACTTATGCTCCTAGAATTATCACAGCGTCGATTCATCCAGATAAGATTCGTGATGTTATTGGACCTGGCGGGAAAACTATCAAAAAGATTGTTGAGCAAACGGGAGTGAAAATAGACATTGAGGATGACGGTCGTGTCTTTATCTCTTCTGTTGGCGGGGATGGCGGTGATCAGGCACTCAAGATTATCCAAGCTTTAACTCAGGAAGTGGAAGTAGGTAAAATCTATAAAGGTAAAGTCACACGGGTCATGGATTTTGGTGCTTTCGTGGAAGTCATTCCAGGAGTTTTGGGGCTTACTGGTAAAGAAGGACTAGTCCATATTTCTCAACTGGCTCATGAACGTGTCGAAAAAGTGGAAGACATTGTGAAGACTGGGGATGAAATCATGGTTAAAGCAACTGCTATAGACAAACAAGGGCGGTTGAATCTTTCTCGTAAAGATGCTATGCCTAACGAGCGTAAGGGAAATCCGACCATTCTCTAAATTTTACTTTAATTCAACAGCAATATATGATTCATACCAGTCTGTAAGCTCCCCTACTCGCATAAAGGTTAAGGGAGGGGGGACGCAAATGTTCATTAACTTAAAAATCTCGCGACGAATACACTCGTTTGTCGGGGTTTTCTTTCTGTTATTGATAGGGATTGTTACAGAACATTGGATTATCGCAGCTGATGTTCCGGTCTCAAGACCCATTGAACAAATCAAAACGGATCAGTTGGTTATGGCTTTAACCATCAATGTGGATTGGGGCGAAGAATATATCCCCGCAATTTTGGATGTTTTAGATCAAAGCCAAGCTCGCGCGACTTTTTTTGTTACAGGGCGTTGGGCCAAGAAAAATCCGGAGTTGCTTAAAATAATTTCGATCAGAGGCCATCAAATTGAAAACCATGGTTATTCTCACCCACATCCTGATCAGCTTTCCGTTGGGGCTAACCAAGAAGAAATTAAGAAGACGGAAAGTATTATCGAAGGGATTATTGGGAAAAAGACACATTTGTATGCACCACCCTATGGGGAAAAGGGGGCTTCTGGACTTCGTGCAGCCGATGCCTTGGGCTATCAGACCATTCTCTGGACCTTAGATACCGTCGATTGGCGCTCAGATAGTTCGCCAGAGATTATTGCGAAACGTATTCTTAAGCCAGAAATAAAGTTTGGGATTAAACCTGATAAGTCCGGTGCCATAGTATTAATGCATCCAAAAGCAAATACTGTCAGAGCCTTGCCAGTTATTCTCAAGCAATTGGTCCAAGCTGGATTTAGTTTCCAAACTCTTGATGGGCTAATAACATTAGAACGGATCGGAGATACTACCTCATGAAGAATCAGAATTGAGGTGGTTGAATGATCAGGCAAAAATGGACGTGTGCTTGGTGCTGCGTCTTTCTTTGTATATTTGGTATTAGTTCTTTTTCGACAACACCTGTTTATGGTGCACTACGGAAGAAACCGGTGGCTAAACCTGCTGTGTCAGATGATGGGCTCCCTGTAGTGAGTGCTGCCGCTGCAGTGCTGATGGATGTGACAACAGGCGATATCCTCTTTGGTAAGCAGGCGGATACGCGCCGCCCTCCCGCAAGTACCACCAAAATTATGACAGCTATTTTGGGTTTAGAGTTAGGGCGACCGGATGAAGTTGTCACTGTAAGCCAGAAAGCTGCAGATGTCGGCGAAGCAACCTTACATTTGGATCCGGGAGAAAAGATTACCCTCTATGAACTTATTACTGGAGCTTTGGTACGATCTGGGAATGATGCCTGTGTCGCGATTGGTGAACATATTGCAGGCAGTGAAGAACAGTTTGTCAAGCTGATGAATAAAAAAGCTTTGGCACTGGGTGCTCAAAATACTCATTTCGAAAATACAAATGGCTTGCCTCGTAAGGAACATTATTCTACTGCCAAAGATCTTGCTCTTATGGCTCGGCAAGGTTTGCAAATTCCTCAATTTGCCTCAATTACCCGACAAAAAGAAACGGAAATTCATTTTCTCGAACCAGACGTGTTCATGGATTTAAGAAACACGAATAAACTATTATGGAATTATCCATATGCTAATGGCGTTAAAACTGGGACGACAACTGCAGCAGGAAAATGCCTTGTCGCATCTGCAAGTAAGGAAGGGCGTCAATTATTGGCTGTGGTTTTAAATGCACCTGATCGCTTTGGGGATGCGAAGAAACTATTAGAGTGGGGTTTTGAAAAAACTCAGACCGTAAGGTTGGTAGATGCCGGTCAGGTAGTCGCAGAATTTCCAAGTACAAAAAAATCCGTTGAAGTTTTTATTAATTATCCAATAGATGTTAGTATTCCAAGTGTTGAGCGCAAGAACCTCGAAACCCGCATCGTGTGGGAGAAAACAGCTTATATGCCAGTACGTGCTGGGGAACGGTTAGGACGTTTGGAAGTCTGGCATGGGAAACAAAAATTAAACAGCGTTCCTTTGCTTAGCGAAAACGAAGTTAAGGAAGATTACCATAATATGTTGTTTAAGTGATGGATGGAGAGGGGTGTTATTCATTGTATCAAAAAACGGTATTGCCCAACGGGTTAAGGATTATTACAGAAGAAATTGAACATGTTCGTTCGGCGGCCATCGGTTTATGGATAGGAGCAGGTTCGCGGGATGAACGTGAGGGGTATGAGGGAATTTCCCATTTCATTGAGCATATGTTTTTTAAAGGAACAGAAAAACGAACAGCACGGGCTTTAGCGGAATCCTTAGAAACCGTAGGCGGTCAATTGAATGCCTTTACGACGAAAGAGTACACTTGTTATTATGCTAAAATTCTAGATGAGGACCTTGATCTAGCCATCGATGTTTTAAGTGATATGTTTTTTCACTCGCTTTACGATGAAAAGGAAATCGAAAAGGAAAAGAAAGTTGTTATTGAAGAGATAAAGATGTATGAGGATTCGCCCGATGAATTAATCCATGATCTTTTTTCAGAATATGTCTGGAATGATCATCCTCTAGGAAAACCTATTTTGGGTACTGAAGAGAGCATTAATGCTCTGACTCGAGATAAAATTTTGTTTTTCCTCTCAGAACATTATGCTCCAGATAATATAGTAATTGCTGTGGCGGGTAAGATTGTGCATCAGGATGTAGTGGATAAATTATCAGCTCAATTTGGTACTTTTAAGAGGGGAGGCCGCAGGGTTCTTGAAGGAACACCCACGGGCCAAACTATTGAACGTTATCAAAAGAAAGATACCGAACAGATGCATGTTCTTCTGGGAGTACCGGGTCTAGGTCAAGATGATGAAGATATTTATGCGATGCATATTTTTAATAATATTTTAGGTGGAGGATTAAGTTCAAGATTGTTCCAGGGAATACGGGAACAGCGCGGACTTGCCTATTCTGTCTATTCCTATCACTCAACTTATGTGGATACAGGTTTATTTGCAATCTATGCAGGAACGAGTCCTAATAATACCAAAGAAGTTGTCGAGTGTATTCTCCAAGAATTAATAAATATTAAACAACAAGGCATTACTGTGGGAGAGTTAGAAAGAACAAAAGCCCAAATTAAAGGCGGTCTATATCTTGGACTTGAAGCGGTAAGTAGTCGTATGAGTCGATTAGGTAAGACAGAACTTACGTATAACAGGGTTCTTTTACCAGAGGAAGTTATTGGAAAACTCGAAAAAGTGACTTTGGAGGATGTTTCGCGCTTGATGGGTCGCCTTTGGCAAAAGGAGAAAACTAGTATAATGACACTGGGACCAGCCGGACATGAAGTTATTTTATCCGATTTACAAAAGCAAATCGGTTGGGAGTAAGTAGAGGTTCGGGGTTCGAGATTCGAGGCTCGAAGTCCGAAGTCCGAAGCTAAGAACGGAGTACGGAGTATAGGTGCGAGGTTTGGAGGTCCTAGATTCGAACCTCGCGCCTCGTGCCTCGAATAAGGAGGAGACTTAGTGTCCGATTCAATTATCAACGTGAAAATAAAAAAGATAGCTAACGCTTCCCTAGCCCTTCCTAGATATGCCACAGCTGCTTCGGCAGGCGTTGATCTTTGCGCAGATCTCCTGGAATCCTTGATCGTCAACCCAGGAGAGAATGTTAAGATTCCGACAGGTCTAGCTATTGAACTTCCAAGTCAACAAGTGGTCGCGCTTGTTTTTGCGCGAAGTGGTCTGGCTAGTAGTCACGGGTTGGGATTAACAAATGGTGTTGGTGTGATTGATTCTGATTACCGTGGGGAAATACATGTGTTGATGCATAATTCAGGATCCCAACCGGTTATTATTAATTCTGGAGATCGAATAGCTCAAATGGTTTTTATGCCGGTTTTCCATGCCTTGTTTGAAGAAGTTGAAGAACTTCAGGATACAGATCGAGGGACCGGAGGATTTGGTTCGACAGGAATTTGAATTTAGGTAATTCCCCATAATCAGAAGGAGAAATATTAATCCTTCTGATTTTTTTGTTCTATGAAAGATTGTCTAATCATACAATCCCCATGAGGGGGAGTGACGTATGCAAGCCCTTGGAGTTATGTTTCTGATCGTTGGTATTGGATTTTCGGTGAGAGAGCGAAAGTATTTGCTGATGTGGCGTTCGCAGCCTTCGTCAAACCATCTAGCCGCAGCTTTAAGTCAATTGGTAGGTACAGCAGGGGGTATCTATCTCTCCTTAGAACTCTTGTTCTCCTTCCTGAAAATTCCCGAAAATTTGTGGAGTGATTCAGTCTTTTTCGTTGAACCACTTGCAGTTATTTCCTTATTACTAGCAATTATACAACCTTTTGTATGGAGCGCTTGGATAAGACTACGAAAATAAAGCATATGAAAGAAAATAACAAGTCAAAGATACCTTCTCCAGATGTCGGATATCAGAGGCCAGAGATCAGAAAGGAATACACCAATCTGACACATCCGGCTTCCGACCTCTGGCTTCTGAGGGACTGGTTATTTTCTTGAATGTGCTAAGGAGGAAGTAGGATGCTTTTAAGTGATCTTGCCGGTAAAGAAATCATCAATTTGTATGATGGAGCAAAGCTTGGCTTGGTGGGGGACGCTGATCTTGATATTTCCTTAAACGGATCTGTCGAGTCTATCATTCTAACCTCCCGAGGGGGATTTTCAGGTTTTTGGGGTTCAAGAGGAGATCGAGAACGAGAAATATTGGTGATACCCTGGCAAACTATCAAAAAAGTAGGGACTGAAGTTATAATTATAGATTTGCATAATAAGTTTGAAAAAATTCGTTAAGATTAAATTTGACAGAGGACGGTATACCCAATAAAATGAATGGAAAAGCTGTAACCCCGAATTGCATTTTGCAACGGGGTTTTTGGCTTATCAGCACAGGAGGGGTTTCCGTTGAAGAAAATTCGGGTTTTTGTAGCTGGAGCAAGTGGAAAAATGGGTCAGGAAGTGATCCGTTCGCTTTTGAAGCAAGATGATCTCCTATTGGTGGGAGCTTCTGATACCCGACATCTGGGAATGGATGTCGGTTTTGTTGCAGGCGCGCCACGAGTCGGGGTAGATATTACAGGTCCAATAGATCGTGAAATCTTGATGGCGACACGCGCGGATGTATTAGTGGATTTTACAAATCCTCAATCTGTTCTAAAGAATACCAAAATAGCAATTCTTGCTGGGGTAGTACCAGTCGTTGGAACAACGGGGTTGGATGAATCTGAAATTGAAGAAGTGCGTGCCCTAGTTGTTAAAGAAGGCGTAGGGGCGTTCCTTGCACCGAATTTCTCAATTGGGGCGATTTTGATGATGCGATTTGCCAGGGAAACAGCAAAATACTTTCCCCATGTGGATATTATCGAAATGCACCATGATCAAAAACTAGATGCTCCCTCAGGAACCGCTTTAAAAACTGCAGAAGGGATCTTAGAAGTCCGTGCACCCATGGTTCAGGGTCATCCGAATGAGTATGAGAAAATCACGGGGGCACGTGGCGCGGATATTGGAGGAATTCATATTCACTCTGTGCGTTTACCCGGTTTGATTGCTCATCAGGAAGTTTTATTTGGCGGTTTTGGTCAGGCTCTAACAATCCGGCACGATGCTTTCTCAAGAGAAACCTATATGCCTGGAGTGATGTTAGGTATTCGCAAGGCTTCTGAGTTGACGCATTTAGTCATAGGACTCGATAATTTCCTTGATTAAGTATATCCTGCGTAACCGCAGCCCTCATTCCCTCATATAATGGATAGTAGTCAATGGACACTGTCTCAAAGGGGGGCATTAAGATGAGTGCGGATCTGAATGGAATTCGTATGGGCGTGATAGGAGGAGATGATCGGGAACTATATTTAATTCCCGAACTACAAAAACAGGGAGCCTACATAGTCGGGGTCGGATTCGAAAAGGCTTCTCCCATTCCGGGAATGATGCTTGCGCCTTCATTGCAAGATCTAGTTGGCCAAGTAGACGTGTTGCTTTTTCCGATGTTCGGCACGGATGAACGTGGGGTAGTAAAAGCCAAATACTCTGATCAACCTATCGTACTAAACAAAGAAGTACTTCAAGCTATTCCAGCGCGTGTTCCACTGATCATTGGTTTCGCGAGGCCGGCTTTGAAGTCCGTAGCAGAAAAAATGGGAATCCAGTTGCTAGAAACCATATCCCTTAACGAAATTACTATTCTAAATTCCATACCTTCGGCAGAAGGAGCCATTCAAATGGCTATGGAGGCCACAACCATTACGATTCATGGCAGTCAAAGCTTAGTCCTAGGTTTAGGGAGGTGTGGTTGGACTCTGGCGCGAATGTTACAAGGTATTGGAGCACAGGTGACAGGGGTTGCTCGTAAGCCTTCGGATTTAGCGCGTGCTGCTGAAATGGGACTTCAACCTTTACATTTCTCAGATCTTGAGGATAAGATTGGACGTGCGGAAATCATTTTTAACACCGTACCTCATCTTATCTTGGATCGTGTGATGTTAGAAAAGGTAGCACGGGATACAGTAATAGTGGATTTGGCTTCTATTCCGGGAGGGACAGATTTTGAATATGCGCAGATGCTTGGTATAAAAGCACTTCTGGCTCCGGGTCTCCCTGGTATTGTTGCTCCCAAAACGGCCGGCCGAATTCTTGCTCAAATCTATCCGCAACTTATTCTTCGTCACTTGACCACGATGAATACTCCGGTTAAGTCTTAATAGTGGAGGTGCGAAGAGATGCAGTTTGACGGGTTGAAAATTGGGTTCGCTATTACAGGATCACACTGTACGATACATGAAGTTATAAAGGTTATGAAACGCCTAGTTGCTGAAGGTGCTGACGTGACGCCGATTATCTCCTATTCCGTTGAAAATATGGACACACGGTTTGGTAAGGCAGAGGACTGGAAACATCAATTTAGAGAAATTACAAATAGAGAATTGATCCATACGATTCCTGATGCTGAGCCAATCGGGCCCAAGAAGATGTTTGATTGTGTGGTCATTGCTCCGTGCACTGGAAATACCCTAGCCAAACTTGCCAACGGGATTTCAGATACACCAGTGCTTATGGCCTCAAAATCGCATCTTCGTAATCAAAGACCGGTGGTTTTGGCGATTTCGACCAATGATGGACTAGGACTCAATGCACGTAATATTGGGACTTTACTCATTACAAAAAATATTTACTTGGTCCCGTTTGGTCAAGATAATCCGCAAGTTAAAGCAAATTCCCTCGTAGCACATATGGATAAAGTGCCGGAGACTATCCTGATGGCTTGTGCTGGAAAACAAATTCAACCTCTGCTTTTGGATTATCGGTAGTGAACTCGTTCAGCTAATGCTGAACATCGAGGCTTCAGATACGAATGCTTCCGGTGACGATAGTCTCCTGTGGAGATTATCGCCGAAGCGCACAGCCCTAAACGAATACTTGTGCGCTGAGGGTTGGGTTCGCCGTAGCCGCCTATCCCAAAAGGGACACATCGCGGCGAAGGGTGGACTCTACCCCACCTGAAGTTTACGAAGTACCCAACCCCACTTATAGAAGTGGGGGCTTGGAAACTGGATAAAAAGATAGAGTGAGATTGGGGCCTTGCTTTATCGGCAGGGAACCCTTTCTCACAAGACGACATATTTAAGGAGGAACAAAAATGCCAAATGTAGCAATTGTAGGCGCCACGGGCGCAGTTGGACAAGAGTTTCTTAAAATTCTTGCCGAAAGGAATTTCCCAGTTAATGAATTAAGGCTGTTAGCGACTAAACGTTCTTCAGGGAAAATCATTTCCTGGCAAGGCCAAGAACTTGAGGTTCAGGAGTCAACCCACGAGAGCTTTAAGGGCATCGACATTGCGCTTTTTGCAGGCGGATCGGGAAGCACTGAATATGCCCATTCTGCAGTGAATAGCGGGGCTGTCGTGATTGATAACAGTAGCGCTTTTCGGCTTGACCCAGAGGTGCCTCTGGTTGTACCCGAAGTTAATCCAGAAGATGTTTTATGGCATAAAGGAATTATTGCGAATCCCAATTGTTCAACGATTATTATGGCGGTTGCCCTTAAGCCAATTTTTGATTTAGCAGGAATTCGTCGAGTGGTAGTTTCTACCTATCAAGCTGTGTCTGGAGCGGGACGCGAAGGCATTGAGGAATTGGAAACACAGGTTAAGGCTTGGTCACAAGGGGAAGAGATCACTTCAAAAGTTTTTCCCTATCAAATAGCTTTCAACCTTGTTCCCCGCATTGATGTATTTCAAGAAGGTGACTATACAAAAGAAGAGTGGAAGATGGTCAAGGAAACACAAAAGATTTTCCATGCTCCAAATATGGCCATTACAGCAACCACCGTTCGGGTACCAGTTTTCCGTAGTCATTCGGAGTCCATAAATGTGGAGACAGATCGGTTAGTCAGTGTCACAGAAATCCGAGAGGTTTTAAGCAAAGCAGCGGGGATTATCGTTGATGACGATCCAACTAATGACCGTTATCCAATGCCTTGGTTTAGTTCGGATCAAGACGAAGTTTATGTTGGACGTTTGCGTAAAGACTTTTCTATCGCTCAAGGGTTTAATTTGTGGGTAGCAGGGGATCAAATTCGTAAGGGCGCAGCAACAAATGCCGTACAAATTGCGGAACTCCTACTGTAAATCGAGGCAAGAGGTACGAAGCACGAAGCACGAAGCACGAAGCACGAAGGGGACTGGTTCGCAACCCGAAGTGCTAAAGAATAAAGTCTAAGTTCGTGTATGACGTATGGATTCCAGAATGGGGAATCCGAAATTTAAAAGTAGAGGGCAGAGTGAAGTGCGAAGCACGAAGTTCGAAGTCTGAGGCTGATGTTTGAGGCACTAGGAACGTCTGGATTCCAGATCCGGAATTCTAACTAAATCCATATTTTAGTTTGAAATTCAGAGTTCCGATGCACAATGTAAGAGGTCCGTGGGGTCTACTATCGTGCATCGAGCCTCGAGCATCGTGCCTCGAAGAGGGGGTGGAAGGGTTGAGAATTCTGGTACAGAAGTTTGGAGGAACTTCCGTGGCTACGGCAGAGCGGCGAGCAAATGTTGCCTCCAAAGTTTCAGAAGCTGTTCACGGTGGATATTCTCCGGTTATCGTAGTTTCTGCGATTGGCCGTTCTGGGGATCCCTATGCAACTGATACTTTTCTAGGCATGGTTGAAGGAATCTGTCCTGATTTACCAAAACGTGAGTTAGATCTTCTGATGAGTTGTGGTGAAGTGATTTCTGGGACCATACTAGTAAGCACATTAAATAATCTAGGAATTGAAGCGGTACTTTTTACCGGAGGGCAAGCAGGAATTATTACTGATAAGGAGTTTGGGGATGCGCGGATTATACGTGTGGAGCCAGGTAAGATTCTAGAGCAACTTGCCGTAGGCAAAGTAGTTGTCGTTACTGGCTTCCAAGGGACAACCGAAGACGGCCAGATTACTACCCTTGGACGAGGAGGAAGTGATACGACGGCTTCAGCGCTAGGGGTTGCTCTCAATGCGGAAGCGATAGATATTTACACGGATGTTGAGGGAATCATGACTGCAGATCCTCGGATTGTTGCAGATGCACGGACAATTGACACCGTTACTTATAATGAAATATGTCAAATGGCATATCAAGGAGCAAAAGTCATTCATCCACGTTCTGTAGAAATTGCGATGCAACGAAACATTCCGCTCAGAATAAAATCGACCTTTTCAGATGCACCGGGGACCTTGGTTACTAACGTGTATCCAGATCGAGGAGTAGGGACGGACATCACCTCAGACCGTATTATTACTGGAATTGCGCATACGCCTAATGTCACACAGCTTCGGGTTTTAACTGGGGATGTTCAAAACCAGCATCTTACGGACAAAAGAATATTTAAAGCAATGGCACTTGCCGATATTAGTGTAGACTTTATCAGTGTACAACCGGAAGCCGTGCTCTATACCGTTCGAGATGAGGTTGCTGCTAAGGCAATTGAAATTTTAATAAATATGGGCTTTGAACCGGGAGAAGTACCAAGTTGTGCAAAAGTTTCAATTATTGGTGCAGGAATTGCAGGTGTCCCCGGTGTAATGGCTGATATGGTTGAAGCTCTTTCCGATGCAGGTGTGTCTATTCTGCAATCAGCTGATTCACACACTACTATTTGGGTGCTAGTTCATAAGCAAGACATGGTGACGGCAGTCCAATCATTACACCAAAAATTTCGTTTAGGTATTTGAGTGAACTCGTTCAGCTAAAGCTGAACATCGGGACGAAGCAAATTTAGGAACTCCTACTTATAAAAGTGGGAGTCATGAAAGTGAATATAAGCCAAAGAATTGGGCAGAAAGGGATGAGATAGATGTCTTTTGGAAGAATCTTAACAGCCATGGTTACACCCATGAATGAAGCATTAGAGGTCGATTATGATGAAGCCAAACGATTAGCTCAGTACTTAACCGTCCATGGGTCTGATGGCGTCGTGGTTTGTGGTACGACAGGAGAATCTCCGACTGTAACGGATCAAGAGAAAGTAAAGCTTTTTAGAGTTGTCAAGGAGGCAGTAGGAAAAAAAACGGTGATTGCCGGGATTGGGTCCTATTCTACGGCTGCAAGTATAGCCCTCGCCTACAAGGCTGAGGCAACGGGGGTTGATGGATTGTTGGTAGTGGTACCCTATTACAATAAACCGTCTCAAGAGGGAATGTTTCAGCACTTTAAAGCCATTGCTGAGGCGACTTCTTTACCCTTAATGCTATACAATATACCTGGTAGGACTTCGGTTAATTTATTGCCTGAGACAGTGAAAAGGTTATCTAAGATTCCAAACATTGTGGCTTTAAAAGAGGCTGCAGGTTCTCTTGATCAGGTCAGTGAGCTTAAAAGGAAGTTGCCTTCCAAGTTTTCTATTTATAGTGGCGATGATTCTATGACCTTGCCCATGTTAGCATTAGGCTGTAGCGGAATCGTTAGTGTTGCAGCCCATGTCATTGGGGATGAAATGAAAGCCATGGTGGATGCCTGGTTTGATGGTGATACTGCTCGGGCAACAAAGTGGCATCTTGATCTTTTTCCCATCTTCAAAGGCATCTTTGTAACATCAAACCCGATCCCCATTAAAGCCCTGCTGAATATGATGGGGATTAATGCTGGCGGAGTACGTCTTCCTTTAGTTAAGGCGACCCCAGTGGAAATGAAGTTTTTAAAAGATCTAATCGATGAGTTTAAAAAGGTAACCGTAAGTTCAGATAATGGGATGAAAGTAATTACACAATTGAAAGTGGCTACCGAAAAGGCTAGCGATATTATCGTCTAAGAGATACAGTCAGAAACTCGCGGTTGCGATGGCTTGGTGGCCTGTATTGGATCTATAGTGATAATGAACCCCTGCCTAGGCAGGGGTTCATTATCACTATAGATTTATTAGTTATCTCTGGATTATTTTTCGGGTTCGTAAAAAGCACACTCTGCCTCACGGTCCATTAAGCTGGAGGTAACACTTAGGGTCTCAAGCTGACAATGTCCATCTTCGTTATGTGTACATTGGTTTGCGGAACAAACAACATTGGTCATGATTTTTACCACCTTTCTCGTACTAGTCAGAAAGTGCATAAGTGCAACTAGACGCAGCCTTCGCTTAAAGGGTCCCTTCTCGCACCTTGGCTTCAGGGATACTTAGCCATCACGGCGCCTTGTCATCCTTGGCGGCGGTACCAATCTCGAACACGATAGTCTTCAGTACGATAGTCTCCAGTGGAGATTATCGCCGAAGCCGTGATCCCAATAGGAATACTTACCGGCGTAGGATAGAGTATCGCCGAAAGCGCACGGCCCTTAACGAATACTACTGCGCTGAGGATGAGTATCGCCGAAGCCGTGATCACTAAAGGAATACCTAGCGGCGTAGGGATAGTTCGAGTCATGGACAGCGCTAACAAGAAGGCTAATACGTGCGAAGACAGTGTCTTCGTAGGTGCTAGCCAAGTTTCTTTAATATTATATTGTCCGTTACCTAAGATTTTATACTATTATCAATCTTGGATTAGTAATGTATATAATTGTGGGTGCGATGAAAACTTGCCAGTCAGCGCTTTGCACGCTATAATGAACTATCTATATTGTGCGGCTAGTTTAATAAGATGCTTTTTCGAAATACTGACGAATACGTGGCGTCTTTGTGTTCGTTCTTGGAATTTCGCGTCTTTTTGTTGCCTTAATTTTGATGTCGAAAGAAACTCACGGGGATCCCCTTAGCTTTTTTGACACAATGCAAGAGATAAAATAAATACAGGAGGTAGATTTGATTGCCAAAAGAGCATAAATTACAAATTATTCCCTTGGGCGGACTTGGAGAAATCGGAAAGAATATGACAGTCATTCGCTATGATAATCAGATGGTGCTTGTTGATGCAGGGTTAGCGTTTCCCGATGAAGAAATGCTCGGGATCGATATTGTGATACCGGACTACTCATATTTACTTGAAAACAAGGAAATGTTGCTTGGCGTATTGCTTACGCATGGACATGAAGATCATATCGGTGCATTGCCATACTTGTTGAGAGATTTGGATGTACCGATTTTTGGAACGCGATTGACCTTGGCTATTATTCAGTCCAAGATGAAGGAAAATAATTTAAATAGTATTAAGGCTACGGTTGTTCAACCACGTGATGTTATTAAGCTTGGGGTTTTCCGAATTGAATTTATTCGGGTCAACCATAGTATTCCGGATGCTGTATCAATTGCTATTCATTCGCCTTTGGGGACTATTGTTGTTACGGGGGATTTTAAACTAGATCATACACCAGTATCTGGTGAGGTTCTTGACATACAAAAATTTTCCGAACTGGGTGATAAGGGGGTTTTATGCTTATTGTCCGACAGTACGAATGTTGAAAGAGCAGGGTTTACCTCGTCTGAAAGGCTAGTCGGACAAATGATTGATGAAGCTTTTCGTGAAGCTACGGATCGTGTGATTCTTGCTAGTTTTGCTTCAAATGTTTATCGACTTCAACAAGCGATAACCGCTGCGGTTATGACGAACCGCAAGGTGGCGGTTGTGGGACGAAGTATGGTCAATATTGTTGGGATTTCCGAAGAATTAGGGTATTTGGATATTCCAGAGGGAACTCTGATTGATATTGATGAGATTGTCAGCTTACCGGGAAATCAGGCCTGTATTTTAACCACGGGCAGTCAGGGTGAGCCAATGTCTGCACTGACTCGCATGGCAAACCATGACCACCGACATGTCGCGATTAAACCCGGTGACACTGTGATCATTTCAGCAAGTCCAATTCCAGGTAATGAAAAGTCAGTGGCTAAAACAGTGGATCAATTATTTAAGTTGGGTGCCAATGTTATCTATGAATCGACCGATGGAATGCACGTATCAGGTCACGCTAGCCAGGAGGAACAAAAATTGATGCTCACCATGGTCCGACCACAATATTTTATGCCGGTTCATGGAGAATATCGCATGTTGATCAAACATGCCCAATTAGCAGAAGAACTCGGGATTCCTCGGGAGAATATTTTTATTACGGAAAACGGGGGGGTCGTTGAGTTCACTCGTCACGGTGCATCAATGGGTGGCAAGGTTACGGCTGGCAAAGTTTTAATTGACGGTTTAGGTGTTGGAGATGTCGGTAATATTGTATTACGGGATCGAAAACAGCTCTCTCAAGATGGTATTCTTATCGTAGTCATGACGATAAGCCGTTCAAGCGGGGCAATTGTTTCAGGACCTGATGTAGTGACACGCGGGTTTGTTTATGTCCGTGAATCTGAATCTATGTTAGACGAGGCCAAACAAAAGGTTAGGCAGACAATGGCACGTTGTCGAGAGAATAGGGTTACGGAATGGGCCATGTTAAAAAACCAAATTCGAGATGCCTTAAGTAAACAATTTTATGAAAAGACTCGTCGTCGTCCTATGATTCTACCCATTATCCAAGAAGTAGAATAGTATAGCTTATAAAACGCTTCAATTTGTTGGAGCGTTTTTCATTGTCCTTATCAGACCAGAAAATTCAATCAAATCAACTATATAAGTTATTGCTTGAATAGTACTTAATATATTTTTTTTGTTATAATGACGTTAGGTGAACTACACCACCTAAAGAGGTGGGTGCTTCCTTCTCAACCAAATTCATCCCCCACCTACCTAACGGAGGTGGGAGAATTCTCTGTGAACGTTAGTTAAATAGGATTTGTTAACTTTAAGGAGATGCTCGTCTTTATGATAGAAAAAGCCTTAAGTGTGTTGCAAAGGTATTTCGGATATACCCAATTCCGCGATGGCCAGCAGAAAGTGATCGATAGTTTACTTCGAGGCACAGATACATTAGCCATTATGCCAACAGGGGCCGGAAAATCACTTGCCTACCAAATTCCAGCGCTTTTGTTTCAGGGAACGACACTTGTTATTTCCCCGCTAATTTCCTTGATGAAAGACCAAGTGGATGCTCTATTGCAATATGGGGTTCCGGCCACTTTTATTAATAGCTCGTTATCATTAAAAGAAGTTAGGTCACGAATTGAACGAGCAGCACGTGGGGAATTTAAACTATTGTATATTGCTCCTGAACGTTTGGAATCGGAAAGTTTTCGTGGTCTATTGGAGACTTTACAGGTTTCCTTTCTGGCTATTGATGAAGCTCATTGTGTTTCTCAGTGGGGGCATGATTTCCGACCTAGTTACCTTCAGCTTGGACCTTTTCTTAAATCGTTTCGGCACAAGCCTCTGATCGGGGCTTTCACTGCCACAGCAACTGAGGAGGTCCAAGCAGATATCGTTCGATTGTTGGAGCTGAACAATCCGAGAGCCTTTGTGACAGGGTTCGATCGTCCGAATTTAACGTTTTCTTCGCTTCGAGGAGAGAATAAAAAGATTTTTGTTTTAGAGTATGCAAAGTCCCATATCGACCAAGCGGGAATTATATATGCGGGGACGCGTAAAGAGGTGGATAACCTTCAGGTTTTTTTGACCAAGAATGGCTTAAAGGCAGGAAAGTATCATGCGGGAATGAATGATGAGGAACGCCAAAAGAGCCAAGAGGATTTCCTCTTTGATGAGAAAACGGTCATGGTGGCCACGAATGCCTTTGGAATGGGAATTGATAAATCCAACGTTCGCTATGTAATTCATTATAATATGCCAAAAAACATGGAGGCCTATTACCAAGAGGCGGGGCGTGCTGGGCGGGATGGAGAACCAGGGGAGTGTATTTTGTTGTTTTCGCCTCAGGATGTGGTGTTGCAGAGATATTTGATTGAACAGACAATTTTTCAACCGGAACGAAAAATGAATGAGCTTAAGAAGCTTCAGGGGATGGTAGATTATTGTCATACACCTCGGTGTTTGCGCAAGACGATTCTGGAGTATTTTGGGGAAGAAAACATTCAAGAAGAATGCGCTAACTGTAGTAATTGTAACGACGAGCGCGAAATGGTAGATATCACCGTGGAGGCTCAAAAGATAATCTCTTGTATTTATCGGATGCGTGAACGTTTTGGCATAGGTATGGTAGCTGAGGTGTTAAAAGGATCGCGTAAAGCGAAAATCCTTGAGCTTCGTTTTGATGAACTTTCCACACATGGAATTATGCACGAAGTTCCCCTGCAGGAGATTAAGGACCGCATCAACTTTTTAGTGGCTGAGGGCTATTTGCAACTATCAAATGGAGAGTATCCAGTAGTGAAACTCCAACCCAATGCCGTTTCGGTTATCAAAGGGGAAGCGAAAGTTACTCAAAAAGTGTCGCATCAGCCTTCTCGTGAAGATGCAGTAGAGGTTAACCTTTTTGACCGCTTGCGTGTACTGCGCAGAAAAATTGCTCTTCGGGAAAATCTTCCTCCGTACATGATCTTTGCGGATAGTACATTGAGAGAACTAGCTCAGGTGTTTCCTACTAATCATCTGGCAATGATTCGCATTAGTGGGGTTGGAGAGCGAAAGTTAGAGAAATATGGGGATGATTTCTTGGAGGAAATTAGGAACTATATTGTGGAGATGAAGAATAAAGCAACCCCATTGCCTAACCGCAGCCTTATAGGATTTCAAAAAGATATCCCTCAGTCACAAATAGATACACAGCGTAATGTTCCAACAGCCAGCACGCGCTCACAAAGAATCCACAGTTCTGCGAAAGCATCTACGGATAAAGTACTGAGCCATCAGCAAACATTTATTCTTTACCAAGAAGGGTATTCCTTAGAAGAAATCGCGAGAGTCCGGAATATTACTGCGCTCACTGTACAGCAACATCTCCTGCGGTGCAGTCTCGATGGACAAGTGATTCCCTGGGATGATTTCATTCCTAGTGAACAAGAATCACTTATACTAGAAGCCCTACGCCGGGTAGGCGGAGAGAAGTTGCGTCCAATTAAAGAACTTCTCCCAGATGTGGTGGAGTGGTTTACAATCCAGGCAGTTATAGAAAAATATAGAACTCTGGGTATGGAAAAATAGAGAGACCTAAATCATTGCTGATACCAGTGAAAACCCGAAGTAAAGACATATAAAACTAATAGTTGACATTATGCGATAAAATTGGTATTATAACTGAGCGCCACAAAGACGCACAGCGGTTGAACAAGTGAGGGGTTAAACCTTCAAACTAATCAATCCAATCAAAGTAAATTAGCTATTGACAACGCGAGTTGAAAATGCTAAGATGTGAATCTAGCCCAAACGGGCGTAGAAAAACAAACAATTAATTTGAATGGTCTTTGAAAACTAAACAACAAGGACAGCCAATGAAGAAACTCGCAAGAGTTTCAAAAGAAAAATGAGCGAATCATCTTCTTCATTGAAGTGAAATAACTTTTTTTGGAGAGTTTGATCCTGGCTCAGGACGAACGCTGGCGGCGTGC
>LOEW01000263.1 GCA_001516045.1 Desulfosporosinus sp. BRH_c37 | reverse complement strand
GTTCCTTCGCCACGAAGTATCATTTTGGGTGTGTGGCTCGGCAATACTCATCCTACGCCGGTAAGTATTCTTTGGGGATTGCGGCTTCGGCGAAACCCTATCCTACAGCGCTTAGTATTCGTTTAGGGTCGTGCGCTTTCGGCGATACTAATCCTACGCCGCGAAGTATTCCTTTTGGGATAGGCGGCTACGGCGAAACCCTCCACTGGAGGCTTTCGTCACAGGAGACTATCGTACTGGAGGCTTTCGTCACTGGAGAGTATCGTGCTTATCATCATGGACAGCGGTCTCTTCTCGCCATCCTGCAAGAAGGCTAATTCGTGCGAAGACAGTGTCTTCGGGACAGCGGATTGTGATATACTTATTCAAAGTGGGTCAAGGCTAAGACTTACAGTGGAGGGAAAGATTGCATGAAGATCATGATTGAATTAGAAGAGGCTTTGGAATTAGTTCTTACCCGTATCCAACCAGTTGAAACAGAGTGCGTTTCAATTACCGATGCGTATAAGCGTGTATTGGCCATGGACGTAAAATCACAAATTGCCATGCCGCCATTTGAACGTTCGCCTCTGGATGGGTATGCTTATCTAGCCACAGTAGATGACTTTCAACCGCTCCAACTTAACGTGGTGAGTGAAATTCCTGCGGGAACCTTCTCAGAGCGAGTTATTGTTCCAGGTGAAGCTGCCAAGATATTCACAGGCGCACCCATTCCACCTGGTGCTAACTGTGTTGTAAGGATGGAAGACACTGAACAAATTGGTAATAAAGTGACGATAGCGAGGCCAGTATCACCTGGTTCTAATATCGTACCGAGGGGGGAGGAGATCAAAGAGGGGGATTTGCTCCTTAAACGGGGTTTCTTTTTAACCCCGCCGGCCATTGGGCTTTTAGCCGCTGTAGGACAGGATAAAGTTACCGTATACCGTCGACCGCGCGTGGGGTTGTTCTCTACCGGGACGGAACTTATGGATGTAGGGCAATCTTTGCTCCCAGCTAAGATTTATAATAGTAATAGTTATACTTTGCGCGGAATACTTCAAGAATCTGGATGCGAGATTATGGTGATTCCTATAGTTTCCGACCAAATCGATGAGACCATAGAGGTCTTAGAAATGTTTGCGGACATGGATATTGTCGTCACAACTGGCGGAGCCTCAGTGGGTGATTACGATATTATGCGCCATGCGCTGGCCAAGTTTGGATGTGAAATGCTGTTTTGGAAATTGAATCTAAAGCCGGGAACTCCGGCGGCTGTTGGGCAAAAAGGAAAGCAGTTTTTTTTCTCTCTTTCTGGAAATCCCGCTGCGGCTATGTTGACGTTTGAACTTCTGGTTCGTCCGGTAGTGCGCAAATTGGCGGGACGTACTAATCCAGAAGAAGCGCGTTTTCTGGTTAAAATGGCCAGCGGTTTTAGAAAAGCAGGGAAACAAAGGCGCTTTTTACGTGCTCAAGTGGTGTTTAAAAATGGGGAGATTTGGGCTGATCTCGCATCGGCTCAAGGATCGGGGATTCTTCGTTCCATGATTGGTAGCCAATTATTAGTAGATGTGCCGGCAAACCATGGACCAGTGGAACCCGGAGAACTCCTGATGGCGAGCTGGATTGCGGAGTGGGAGAAATAAAGATGCCTTATCATTCAACTAAAGCACGTCCACAAATTCCCGTTATTTCGATTGTGGGCGGAAAGTCTAATTCAGGGAAGACCACGCTTTTAGAAAAAATTATTCGTGAAGTGAAGCACCGTGGGTGGAGAGTGGCTACCCTGAAACATGATGTCCATGGGTTCGAAATGGATCAACCAGGCAAAGATACATGGCGACATGACCAAGCGGGTGCAGATATTGTCGCAATAAGCTCGCCCCAAAGAATTGCCATTTTAGAGAAGGTAGCAGGGGATCAGCCACTTGATGAGGTTCTCGCCCGAATTCAGGGGGTGGATGTTATTTTTACCGAGGGATACAAGCACGGCAACAAACCGAAGATTGAGGTATTTCGTTCAGCTGTGCATCAGGAACTATTCTCTAAACTCGAGGAACTTATAGCTATAGCAAGTGATATCACTTTTGACAACGGGATTCCCTGCTTTGGGTTAGATGATGCCTCAGGAATTTGTGATTTAATCGAGGAGAGATTTGGAATTAAAGGGGGACTTGTGTGAGGGACTTGTGTCACACAGCGCTCGGTACTTACGACGCAGAGCAAACTAACCGTTCAAGCGCCTTCTTTGGGGAGCGGGGTCCCCGCCATAAGCGCCGTCCTGCAAGAAGGTTAATACGTGCGAAGACAGTGTCTTCGGGCGCTATGGCGGCAGTGAACATCCTTGTTCACTGCTCCGTATCTGGGGTCGGTCGCTTGAACGGAAGTTTGCTAGCCTGCTTACGTAAAGACGTCGCGCCTGTGTGACACTGCGTCCCGGGCTTGGGTCGTGGAACGGAGAACGGAGAAGGACAACAGAGAAAAGGCTGTTGGGTAGACGGCACATTTCATGTGCACCGTCTTGTCTCTGGGGTCGCTTTCAGAAGCATAGGAAGCTTAAGGGACGGTTCTTTTCTTAATTCGAACTTCGAACCACGAACCTCGCGAGAGGGTCTTACGGGAGTATTTTTTTAAGAAACCGAGTCGCCCAAGGTAATAAGGGGAAGGCCAATATGGAGGAAAGGAGATTAAAGAGGGTATGGGCGTTAGCAACCTGTCGTGAAAGACTTCCTCCCATGAGGGTGAGTCCATGGGCCAGTGGTCCAACAAAGGGTAAGAAGATAAGTACCCCAAATACGTTCAGTAAAACATGGAACAAGGCTACCCGTTGGGCAGCTCGTGAGGAAGCTAGGGCTGCTAATACGGCAGTAAAACAAGTGCCAATGTTTGCACCAAAGATGAAGGCCAGCGCAGTGGGGATGGTTATCCATCCATCCTCAGTGAGGAGCATGACAATACCTGTCGTGGCGCTGGAGGAGTGAAGTAGGGCAGAAAGTACCGTTCCAGCGATGACCCCTTGGAGATGGTTGTCTCCCAGTTGCCGTAGGAAGTGCCGGATTATTGGCAGGTCGGCGAGCGGAGCCATACCTGTTTGGAGTAAACTTAATGCGAAAAATAGAATGCCAAGACTAAAGATGGACAGGAAAAGAAATCGTACTCGATTTGGAATAAAAAGATAACCTAGGGCGCCAAAAATCATTATATAAGGAGTTATTACGTCCATGGGAAAAGCGAGAAGCTGGGTGGTCAGCGTGGTGCCAACATTACTTCCTAAAATTAGAGCAAGGGCATTTCCAAAAGGGAGTAGTTCCGCATCAACGAAAGACACGGCCATTACTGTCAAGGCAGTGCTTGATTGGAGAAGGGCGGTCGAAATTGACCCACTCCAGAATCCGCGCCATGGAGTTGCGGTCATCCAACGGAGTACTTGGTAGAGGCGAAGCCCTGCAAACGACTGTAGCCCTTGTCGCAAAACTTGCATCCCCCAAAGAAGAAGACAGAGGCCCAGCATCAAGGTGAATAGATACAGCGGAGTCAGCTCCTTTCAGGAAACATTTACATTTTATTCATTGGCTAAGTATGACGAGGAAGAAACCTCCTCCAAAATGCAAGTCAAAAACCGTCCCCAACATGCAACCCGATCCCTAGGGCGACCCAAGCCAGAGGAAGTTTCTTAGCTTAGAGAGCACGGAGAGAGGAATTGCGTCAATGAGTGCAGTCGATAAGGCGTAAGAAACTCAACGGTTCACATGCAGTAAGCCCAGAGGTTTTGAGTTTTAGACTTAGCGACAAGCGAATAGCAATGGATCACGATAGTCTCCAGTGACGTAAGTCTCCAGTGGAGACTTATGCCGAAGGCGCTGAGCCACAGACGAATACGTTCGCGCCGTAGGATGAGTATCGCCGAAGCCGTGATCCCTTAAGAAATACTTGCCGGCGTAGGATGTGCGAACGCGCTAAGACACTGACTCAGAATACTTAGTTCTATTAACAAGAAAAAAGAACACTTGAATTTAGTGTCCTTAAAAATAATATTTGAATGTCAAAAGCGACATGACTGATGCTGGCATAAGTTACTCTAAGAGGTGATAATATGCGAGTTCGGTTTGGTGATGTTTCTGATTGGCCATTTATTTATGCCCTTGGAAAACTAGGGATTTCTCATAGCATTTCTCCATGGCGTAAGCAGCCAATGGAGGAAACCCTTAAATACAGAGAAAGTATTCTTAGTGGGTTTTGGACTTGGATTCAGAAGTCTGGATCCCTCGTCTTTATTGCAGAGACCTCAGTTGATGAGGGCCAGCCCAGTTTGGAAACTGGAAAAAAAAGATCAATCGGTTATTTAGTTTTGCAGACTTCTTCCAAGGAAGAGTTAACAGGTGTTTCGCAAGGGTGGATAATGGATTTGGCTGTCCTTCCAGAGTGGAGGGGCAAAGGTGTGGGGAGGAAGTTGCTGAAAGCTGCAGAAGACCAATGTAATGAACAAGGAATTTCATACCTTGGCCTTGCAGTTAGTAGTCATAATGTTAGAGCACTCCATCTTTACGAACAGTTCGGATTTGCCGAGGAGCGAAAGCTTATGGTCAAACAATTGGAGTAAGTAAAAAAAAACTTGCAACGAAGTTTTCGTCGCAAGTGAAGTAAAAGAGAGGAGTGGGGATAAAAAAGAAAACGTGAGACTAACTAAATTGTGTCCCGAGGCTTTAACAATTATACAGGCTTCGGGATATATTTTTGCAAGGACCTGAAACCTTCTGGTGAGACCTTCTAACAGTCACCCTATCAAGTAATTCAAGGTGGCATTCAATCAGAAACATTGTATTTCAAGCCTTGGCGGCGCTACTAATCTCAAACACGATAGTCTCCGGTGACGAAAGCCTCCAGTGTAGGGTTTCGCCGTAGCCGCTTATCCCAAAAGGAAAACTTTGCGGCGAAGGATTAGTATCGCCGAAGCCGTGTTCCCTAAAGGAATACTTATCGGCGTAGGATAGTTCGAGTCTTGATCAGCGGAACCTTCGACGTGTTAGTTTTTTTTTCCGTGGTATAATATCCCTATTAACATGAAAATAGTAGCCAAGAGTGCGAATGTTTGAATATTAGGAGGGTAATTGTGGAACAAAAGGAGATTAAAGAGTTAGTACACTCCATACTGTCTGAGACTCGGGTTTTTGATGGGTATGTCATTGTACGAGCACAGTCTCGCAGGGAATGGAGCATGCGCATAAGTAATGGACGTTTCGAACGGGTATCGACTGGCGCGGATAGTGGCTTAGGAGTTCAGGCGTTCACGAAGAACGGGGCAACGGGCTTCGCAACATCAGACATTTTAGCTGAAGGGATCGGTCAGAAACTGGTCGAAAAGGCTATTCAGTTAGCCTGTAGAAATGAAGCTATCGGGACGAAGCTAAATCTCAGGATTTGGAATGCCCCTCAGGTCCAGGCTGAGGAGACGAATCCTGCCCAAAAGGTTTTCGGAGAAATTCCTTTGCTTGAACTTGAGGAAATGGTGATGACCTTGCACGCCCGTCTGAGAGATGCCTTCCAAGAGGGGGTCTGGCAAACGAGTTATCGCCAGGTAGAAGAGGTGTGGTGTATCGGGCGGACGGATGGGACCAACGTGTCGTTTGTCATTCCTAGAGCGGTGTTGATGCATCAAGGGACAGTACGAGATCAGGGCAAGGCTCAGAGTACTCTGATTCACCGCAGTGGGATGGACGCCAGCGTGCTCTTTGAGGAATTAGCGGATCATGTCCTAGAAAGAAAGGCACTGGACCGAGCCGGATTTGCCAGAGCGGTCTGTGGTGCGCCTCAGTTGCCGAGCGGTCATTATCCTCTGATTATCGATTATGGGCTAGCAAAGGGGTTAGCACACGAGGCTTTTGGGCATGCAGTGGAGTCAGATCATCTAAATGAGTCTGTACTGGGCGAAGCTGGAAAACTCCGTAAGGGCCTGCGGGTGGCGAGACCAGGTGTCAATATTATTGACGGTCCGCTCCCCGGAGATTGGGCGTATCAACCTTATTCAGCCAATGGGCTCCTCAGACAAACTGTAACTATTGTACAGGACGGGGTGCTGGAAGCTGGGCTGGGGGATATCTTTTCCGCCGAAGAAGCAGGAATGCCTGTAACCGGTGCTGGAAGGGCGGAGAGCTACGGGCATATTCCGCTGCCCAGAATGAGTAATATTCGTTTGTTAGTTGACCGCATGCTTCCTTTAACACCAGCAGGGCATTTGATGGATGAAGTAAAAGCAGTGCGAGAAACTCTCCTGCAGCATGGGGAGCTAATTGAAGGGGAGAAAAATCTACTTCTTTTAGGGTATCGTGGGGGTCAAGTCAATCCTAAAACTGGAGATTTCGTCTTTCAATGTGACGGAATTATTGATGTCGCTGACTCGGATCTTCCAATTTATCAACCCTCGATTTTTAGCGGAAAAATCCTTTCTGCCTTGGAAGCGATTCGTGGAGGGCTTGGTGAAGGGTGTTATGATGCTATCGGAACCTGCGGGAAGGGCGGGCAATCCGTTGCTTCAAGCGGTGGAAGCCATCGTTACCTGCTTATGGATGCCGATCAACAAGTCAGTTTGGGAGGTGAACACGGATGAAACTCGTAGCATTATTAGAAGATTTTCTCTATCAGTCTCAGCATGCTCCAAAAAAAGAAGAGCTATGCCTTGCGGATTGGCGCATTTTGGTGAATGAATCGGAAGCTGTGTCCTTAGGTATAAAAGATAATTCTCCTGGGAGCGTGTATACGCCACCAAGTTATCGTCAGGGCGAAAGCGGTGAGGTCTTCTTGGTCTGGGCAGATGGAAAATGCAGTCAGGCTATGGTTCAATTGGGATCCCATGACGAGCGGGAATATTGGCAACAAGAATTAGAACAATGGAGGCAGGCTTCCTATGAAGATCCGGATGCGGCACATATCCCTTCTCCCGAACCTTTGCCACTAGTTGCCGTTGAGGACCAGGCGATTAAAAGAATTATCACTGGCGATGATCAGATTTTATTTGATCAAGTCAGGCTGTGGCTAACGGATAAACCCGTTAATGCCAAGTTACAAGGAAGTATTCAAACGGCTTGGGGACACCGACATGTTCGTACTTCGACAGGTCTGGCCGTTACATATCAACAATCTCAATTTGTAGCGTGGTTTTCTTTCGACAGCTTGATCGGGGGCGGATTTGCCAAACGCCGCCTATCTCGACCGGAAGAGCAGGAGGCATTATGGGTAAGGACGTTGAGTTTCTTTGAGGCGATGCAAACAGGTGCACCGCCGGTCGGGCTCCAGACCCAAGTGATCCTTGCCCCTTCTATGACGGAGGATATGCTAGGGCAATTTATATTGCCTAATTTTTCAGGAGACCGAGTGCTCGAAGGGCAGGGAGCATTTCCTAAGGAGAGCTTTCTTGAGAATAAACTTGTGTTCCACCCGCATTTTTCATTACTCATTGATCCTCTCCGTCCGCTGGAATTAGGCTCCTATCTCATTACGCCTGAGGGAGTGCCTGCAAATCGTACTGTTTTGGTTCGTGACGGAAAACTTCAGACCCCCTTTCTCCGGGTTAAAGACTCAGTGCGATGGGGCACGAAACCGACAGCTCTTCCTCAAGGAACTGCAGGGCTTTACCTTAAGCATCAGGCAGAGGTGCCTTGGGTAAAGGCCTTACAGGGCGTGGAGGATGGCGTGCTTGTATTATCAGTGCTCGGTTTACATACTCAGGAGGCCGTTTCCGGGTCGTACTCGCTCAGTGCGCCTCACAGTTTACGTATTATCAAGGGTCAAATCGTCGGGAAAACGGATGTGAAATTAACGGGTAATTTCTTTGCAGATTTGGCTGCACCAACCACAAAGGCGGCGTATTCTGATCTGGATCCACATCCTTATCTTATGATAACGACAGGAGTACAAACTCTATAGATGAGTCAGTTTATTAGCCCAGTCGCACACGTTTCATTGCTATTCGCTTGGTGATGCAGCTAAAACGCAAAACCTCTTGGCTTACTGCATGTGAACCGTTGCGTTTCTTAACGCTTCATTACCTACGCTCATTGACGCAATTCCTCTCTACGTGCTCCCTAAGCTAAGAAACTTCCTCTAGGCTTGGGTCGCCGCCGGGGTTAGGACGAGTTAGGACGACCATAGGTTCTTTGGGGGGCTGTTTTCGTCTTCGACGTAAAGGCGCTATGCAAGTTGGGGAGGGTTCGTGGCTTACGTTTTCATTGATACATAGGTGCTCTGTGGGGTAACTATTTAAAGATTGAGGGGATATTTAGAGATGTTAGATATGCACGTTCATCTTATCGGGCACAATGATCGGGAGGCAAATCGGGAAAACATTCGGGCGTTTTTGGATGAAGCGTCCCGTCGAGGATTAAAAGAAATTGGGTTTGCCGATCATGACTATTATTGGGAGCAGATGAACTTCTCTTTGATACGAGAAGTGGCACAAGAATATCCCGGTTTAGCCGTTCGTATCGGGTTGGAGGCCGAATATCGTCCTCACGAAGAAGGAAGAATCAAACATTTATTGGAACAGTTTCCGTTTGATTTTGTGATAGGCTCAGTCCATGAATTTGACGGTTGGGCGTTTGATTATCCGGAAGAGGAGCCGCTACATTGGAAAAAAGATGCTGATGAGCTTTACCGAAGGTATTTTGAGGTTTTGACACTAGCCGCTAAAAGTAGGCTATTTACGACGATTGGGCATTTTGATTTAATTAAAATTTTTGGAGTTAGGCCGAGGAAGGATATTTTAACGCTGGCAGATGAGGCATTATCGACAGTTGCTGAGCAAGGCTTAGTTCTAGAGGTGAACACGAACGGTAGGTATAAGCCAGTTGGAGAATTTTACCCAGAGAGACGCCTGATGGAGGAAATAATGCGACGGGGGATCGAGTTTACTTTGGGGTCTGATGCCCACGTTGCAAAGGTAGTCGGTCGGGACATTGATGAAGCGAGTCAGTTGCTACGTCAGATCGGGGTCCCTACGGTAGTAGGGTTCGCGGGTTTAGATAAAGTAAGCTACAAACTGGACTAGGAGTGATATATAGAGTTGCTCGGTGGCTCAGGGAATAGACTTTACATTTCAGTGAAACACTAAAGATGTGTGTGTGTAAGCTGGTTTGTGAAGGAGAAGAGCAAAATGCCTTGGATTGAAATTGAGCTTTCCCCCCGAGTAGAGTGGAACGAAGATGGCCTTGAGGATTGGACACAAGCCCTAGGAGCCTTTTTAACTGAAAGAGGCACTGTCTTAGATCCGATGATTAGGATGTTGCCGGGATGTAATATTGTCCAATTGGGGGAAGAGGGAATCGGAGAACTTACTTTAAGCTGCTCTGAGCGGCTAGTGATTTTAGACGGATTATCGCTAAAGGGAAATGTGGAATGTGATTTTGCTCGTTTCGTGGTACGTTTCGCCCGTCAGATGGGGGCTGTGGGAGTTTGTGTTTCTAATGCTAGCTCCACTGAAAGACGTTTCTGGAAGGAACTGGGTGGAGTTATTCAGCCTGATCCAGTTCCTTTAAATGAGTCGATTAGTAGAGAAAAAGTAGCTATCAGACAGCTCACAAAATTTAGTTTACTCGTGACCTATGAGGGCGAGCCGGTTCTATGTCTAGAACCGATTTCGTGTAATGCTCATGCGCCGGGGCTCGTAAGTCTTGCTCAACGTCGATTGGAAAAAATGTACAGCGGAACTCCGTTGGGATTTGCAAGTCGGATGGCGGTTCATTGCCCTTGGAATATTACTCGTGAACAATGGGATGATTTATTGGCTTTTAGCAGATTACAGGCTTTTGACTTGTTGGAAGGCATTGTTAATAATTCACAGGAAGGATAAGCTTACAGCGAATATTTAGAGAAGAGATTATTTGTTTCATGTCCTAAAGTTCTATATAATTAGACAATAATCAGGAAGAGATAGGGACTGGGAGGGGTAGAATAGATGGCTGCAAATGATTTGGCCTATGAATTGGCGCGCACTCTGAAGGAATCGGATGAATTCAAGCAGTTTCATAAATCTAAAGAAAAGGTTATGAGTGATGCGAACCACCATAAGATGATTCGTGACTTTCAATTGAAACAATGGGAGATTCGCGAGGCACAATTGTTGGAGACTGAGATCAGTGAGGAGAAGCAACAGGAGTTAGAACGTTTATATAGTTTGGTAAGCTTAAACCCAGCGGCAAGAGAATATTTGGAAGCTGAGTTTGAAGTATCCCGCATGGTCAATGATATTCAGAAAATAATCGGAGAGGCGATTCAGGAAGCAATGCCGATAGGCTTTGAGGAGCTCACTCTCTGAACGTTAGCCTTTGGCTGGTATTCATAAGAAGTGAAGCGGATGCCAAGTTGGAGCTATGACCTAATTGTTCAGTTAAAAGAGGGTGCACAGGAATGAAAATTGGGATGGTTTGTTACCCAAGCTATGGGGGTAGTGGTGTTGTTGCGACCGAGCTAGGGTATGCTTTAGGCGAACGAGGGCATGAAGTTCATTTTATTTCTTCTGCACGACCGTTTCGTTTACATCGATTTCATGAACAGTTATTTTTCCATGAGGTGACGGATGTAAATTATCCGTTGTTTAAATTTCCTCCGTATACGTTATTACTTGCCAATAAAATTGTCGAAGTCGCGAATTTTGTGGGACTGGATGTGATCCATGCCCATTATGCGATTCCTCACAGTATTAGTGCGTATTTGGCTAAACAAATGATGACTAGGCCGCTACCACTAGTGACCACGCTGCATGGAACGGATATCACCTTGGTGGGTGCTTTTGAAGAGTTTAATTTGTTAACACGTTTGGCATTACGGGCTAGCGACCGAATAACGGCGGTTTCGGGTGCGCTAGCAAGGGAAACGGAGGATACTTTCGGGACTATTGACGGAGGTATTAAAATTATTCCCAATTTCATTGATCCGAAAATTTACTTACCTAAAGAGGGTGTGATGGCAAAATGTCGAGTGCATTTTGCCCCATGTGGAGAAAAGGTATTGGCCCATATCTCGAATTTTCGGGAAGTAAAAAGAGTCGTGGATGTTGTTAAAATATTTGCACTGGTGGAGAAAGTTACTCCTTGTTGCCTCTTACTCGTCGGGGATGGGCCGGAGATGGCGCGGGTTGGACGAGAGGTTGTTAGGCTAGGGTTGGAAAGAAAAGTTCAGTTTCTCGGAAAACAGGAAAGTGTTCAGGAGATCTTACAGATGGCCGATGTTTTTATACTCCCATCGGAAAAGGAAAGTTTTGGTCTGGTAGCTCTGGAGGCGATGGCTTGTGGGGTTCCGGTGGTGGCGAGCCGGGTTGGAGGATTACCTGAAGTTGTTCAACACGGAAAAACAGGCTATCTAGCCGAAGTTGGGGACATCCAAGCGATGAGTGAGGGCGTACTTAAACTGTTGACCAATGACATATTGTACAAGACTTTTTCCGCACAGGCTGTAACCTGGGCGCGGGAAACATTTCCTGTTGAACGAGCTGTAAAAAGTTATGAGATGGTATACGAAAGCGTAGTCCATAATCGTAGTTCGTAGTTCGTAGTTCGAGGTTCGAATATCGGAGTTCGTGGTTTGAAGTTTAGTAGTTAAGTTTGAAGTTAACAATTCGAGTTCTGTTGTTAGTGGGTCGAAGTACTTATTCGAACCACGAACCACGAATATCGAATATCGAATTGGAGGGGTTAGATGTCTGACCGGATGACATTAGATCAGTTTGAAAAGGCTTTAGAAGCAGCCAGCTATATTAGTGAAAGGGATGATCGGATCGCGCTAACGGCGTTTTTAGCGACCGAGTTAGGCAAGCCACTCTTGGTCTCTGGACCTGCTGGAGTGGGCAAGACGGAGATAGCCAAAGTCTTAAGTCAGGTCTTTGGGGCTCCGCTGATCCGCTTGCAGTGTTATGAAGGACTTGATGAGACGAAAGCGCTTTACGAATGGAACTATCAACGTCAACTTTTGAAGATTCAAATGGGACGGGAGCATCTGCAAGAGGCCGATCTTTTTTCTACAGACTACTTACTCCCGCGCCCTTTGCTACAAGCACTTTTGAGTGAGGAAAGAACTGTACTGTTGATTGATGAAATTGATAAAACAGATTCTGAATTCGAGGCTTTTCTCTTTGAACTTTTAGGGGAGTTCCAAGTCACAATTCCCGAGATGGGGACAATTAGGGCAAAAGAACGACCTATTGTTGTCTTAACGTCAAATGGTGAACGGGAGCTTTCCGATGGGTTAAAAAGGCGTTGTATCTTCCTTCATGTAGAGCCCCCTTCGGTCAATAAAGAAGTTCGTATTCTACGGGCCAAAATTCCCGATTTGCCAGAACGCTTAGCCTTTGAAGTGGCAAGGGCTGTTAATGTTCTTCGGGAGCGCCTCACTCTAAATAAGATTCCATCTGTTTCCGAAACAATGGACTGGGCTAAGGCCTTGCTCGTAATGGGAAAGACTGGCCTCGATCCGGCCTGGGTCGAGGCCACACTAACCTTGCTACTTAAGAGCAAGGACGATGTTGAACTTTTCTATCGGGAGATGGGAGCAGAACGTCTTCTTTTTGAGTCCAGCAAAGTTGCACAGGGAGAAAGGCATGTCTATGGACAAAAACAACAATATTAACAATAACAATAAAACCGAAAACGATCAAAATTACATTAATTATCGAGTTAGTGAATTGGATCGATACTTAGTAGAATTTGCCCAATTGTTAAGGACTGTTGGACTTAAGGTCAGCCCTTCAGAAATTTCGGATGCTACAGAAGGGCTAACCCTTATCGGTTTGGTAGATAGAGATAGGGTTGAGGCAGTGCTGCAAGCAACACTCGTCAAAAATATTCAGCATATTCCGGCGTTCAAAGAAGCCTTTCGGGCCTACTTTGCGTCTTTGGAACAAAAACAGGCATGGCAGAAGGACGTAGCACAGAAAGCTTCCCAATGGGATGAACAGATCGAGAGTACCCGTCAGGACCTGCGCTTTCAGGAAAACGAATTGGATATTACGGATGAACAGCGGGCTGTTTATGCCAGTCTCCCAGAGAAAGATAAACTTCGTCTCCGCGATTTTTTAGAGAAATCATCAAAGGGTACGAGAAGTGGAATACCAGTGGATCATTCTTATCAACCCATGGTGGAGCGGGTTCTTCGCGGATCACTCGAATATTGGCGCAAGAAGTTAAATGAGGAAGATGAGCCGATTCTATCTCCAGGCTCCTCAGACGGCGTTCTCTCAGAAGTGGAACGTGCGCTTCGTGAGCGGGAAGTAGAGGTCTTGAGTCGGGATCTCAAGAAAATTTCCCCTGAAGAATGGCCGGAGGTTATTCGCTTGATTCGCCGACTAAGTCAGAAACTTGCCAGTCAGGTGACTCGTCGCTATCGAGCGGCGCGAAGGCGTGGCGCTTTAGATATGCGCTTATCACTGCGAAGGAATTTACGCTATGGTGGGGTCCTAGTAGAGCGAAGCTATCGCAGTCGGCGTAAGGGTCGGCTTAAGATTATTTTACTTTGTGATATTTCTGGGTCCATGCTCAAATATTCGGAATTTATTTGGCAGTTCGTATATGGGCTCTCCTCTGCTGTGAGCGGGCTTCAAACCTTCGCCTTTGGGGAAACGCTAATTCCCTTACTTGGGAAGTTTCGGAAAGGACAAACTTTTGAAACCATGGTCAAAGAATCCCTTGTTGTGTCGGGAAAGGAATGGGGAGGAGGGACTAATTTTGCCAAAGCTTTGGAAACCCTGCAAAAAAAGTTCTCTAACTTTATTTCCAAGCAAACGTTATTGGTGATTGTAAGTGATGCTCAAACTTTGGAAGGAGAAAAGGCAGCAGCCTTACTGGGGGAGATCCGTCGTCATGTTCGCCAAGTACTGTGGTTGAATACACTCCCAGAACGACGTTGGTTGGAGACTCCTTATGTTAAAGAGTTTCTCCCATATTGCGAAATGTATGAATGCTATACACTTGGACACTTAACCCAGATTTTAAGCAAGCAAATCTAAAGCTTACAGGTGTTTATTTTCTGGTCAAAAAGAGCATACTATAAAGGTAAATTATTTGTACGGAAACACACAAGGTGTGGGAGGTAAAGTAAATGTTGGAAAAATGTCGTGCTTGTGGTTTTGAACATGAGGATTTAGGTCATATTCTTTTTCGACGGAATCATGTGAGTAATCGAGTTTTGCCTTATTGCTCACATTGTATGCGTCGACTTTATCAAGTACCGTATAAGCCTGAGCGTGATCTCTAATTTGTTGCATAAGTTTTAAAGTAATGGTAATAATAAACGTTTTGCTTGCCTTTTTTCTGTAGCTTTGGTATATTAATTCCGGAAGTTGTAGAAAAAGGGGGATGTTTGACATGGCATACGTTATTAATTCTGAATGCATTAGCTGTGGAGCTTGCGAAGCGGAATGCCCAGTTTCCGCAATTAGTGAAGGTGACGATAAGTTCGTCATTAATGCAGAACTCTGTACTGACTGTGGCTCTTGCGCTGGTGTTTGTCCAGTTGAAGCACCAAATCCGGCTGAATAATCATCAAAATACCATTATAAAAGAGGAGAGTATATACTCTCCTTTTTTATTGACAAATTTAATAAATTGATTTAAAATTTAAATAACAATAATTTTAAAATTAAAGACAATGAAAGAAGATGTAGAAATGGATGCAATCGAAATTCTTAAACAATTAAAGAATAAAGGCGTCCGCTTTACGCCTCAGAGACAGGCAATCTTGGAGTTCCTGCTAGAAACAGAGTCCCATCCCACAGCGGATGAAATTTACCATCATGTTAAAGCTAAATTTCCAGGGGTTAGTCTGGGAACGATTTATAATACTCTTAACATGCTTAAAGAGCATGGCCATCTTTTAGAATTGTCTTATGGCGATATGTCTAGTCGTTTCGATGGCAACCCAAAAAACCATTATCATATTGTTTGTTTGATGTGTGGTATGGTGGCCGATTACCACAGTCCTTTAATAGATATGAATCAAGAAGTTATGGAAAAATCCGGTTTTCTAATTACGGGGCACCGCATGGAGTTTTACGGAATTTGCCCAGAGTGCCGCAAAGATGAGAAGCCAAATTAAGGTCCCTTCTCGTATCTCTTTTAAACCCATTGGAAAACTTGGTTCTATGAGCCAGTTACCAAGGGGTTTTTATTTATTATGATTCGGGCAAGGGTTTTCGAAGTCTTGCCCGAATATGTTAACAACGAGATAAATAATGAGGGGCCATTGAAATGTTTAATCGACGATTAATGATTTTTATTGCTTTATTGGCATTGACAATAGGAATACTTTGGTGGTATTGGCAAAGCCCTAGCGGGGAATCCCTACAAACAGGGCAAAATGTTTTAAGCGCCGCACGGTATTCGCAGGATCTAAACGGGAATTGGGATCAATTCTCTTCGTTGCGTCAGGCTTGGACAACGGAATCCGAACTCTCAAAGGGAAATAACGCGCAATCATTATTGCCTAATGGATCGCCCATAACGTTACCTTCAAGTAAGAGAATTTCTGTCGTGGCTAAACGTTTTCAAATCCCAGGAGAATGGAGTTCCCGGACTATGCTGCTTACCTTTAATGGTGTGCGGGGACATGCCAATGTCTTCTTAAATGGGATCGTTAGTAGTCAGAAAATCGGCGAGTTTGAAGGAAGTGGCGGGGCTGACGGATTTGAGATTCCGGCTAAGGCGTTTCGCTATGGAGAGGATAACATTCTGGTGGTCGAGCTTGCTGGAGGCATAGCGCAACGTACCATGTTATTAGGTTCCGATTGGCCGAAATCAGGGGAAATTACTGGTAACGTTCGTTTAGAAGCAGCGGTGGAAACGACCCTCATGTTGCCACAAGTCAATGTCTCTTGGACAGAAACTACCGCGCAGATTACAGTAAAGACTTATTTACAACATCATAACTTTTCGCAGGAAGGGCCTTACACGGTTTACGGCGTGCTTTCGGATGGGTCAGCCGGTATAGTAGAACAAACACTTACTGTGAAGGCTGAGGAAGGTACAGATAATCAGCCGGTTACTTTGACCTTTACAGTGCCAAATGCCCAACGTTGGACAATGCAAGCACCGTTTCTCTACCAGATGTATTTAAAGGTGACTAACAGCAAAGGAGACTTTGATGATTTGGCGTTACCTATAGGTCTTCGTTCGGTCGCTCTTACTTCAGGGAAGTGGATACTAAATAACCAGGTAATCTCAATTAAGGGGGAGGCATTAACCGCTCTGGAGGAGTCTCGTTTGAGACATGAGGGACAAGTAGAGTCTTGGTTACAATCTAAACGACAAAACGGGATCAACCTCATTTATTTTATCGGTCGGGTCCCTGATGAACTTTGGCTACAGGCGGCTGACCGAGTGGGCATGGGGGTGTGGGCTGAACTACCCGTAGAATTAATTTCATCCAGTCGATTGCCACAACCCGACGTTTTCCAAAAAACTATTACAAGCAAAATGCTTCATCCGTCTCTTTGGGCTTGGACGGTAGGAAAAGGGTTAGATTCAGACGCTTTGGCCCAAACGTATTTTCGTAAGGCAGTGATAGAGGTTCAACCCAATTTGGCTTTTGCTATTAGAACGACTCCTGCAGTTATTCCTGGGCTTTCGGCGGAGCAGTTACTTTATGTTCAGGGAAACAAGCTTTCAGGGGTATGGGGGGAAGTGACGACTGAATCCCCTTCGGCCTCAAGCGCTCGTTGGGTTTTGGAACCATTTGTTGCTGGTACTTGGTCGCTACTAATGATATTTCTAGTTTGGAGGAATATTCGGTCAGTTACTTGGCGCTATAAAGAAATCAAAGAACGAAAGCCCAGACGGCGTTTGCGCAATGCTTGGTTCTGGAATGGATTATTAGTTTTTGCCCGTCAAGGGATGCTGGCTGGCTTGGTTACCGCCGGAGTTTACCGTATCCCGATTCATATGAATCCGTGGTTAGCACATTTATGGCAGGGTATTAATTTGATCCAAGCTCAGTCCCCTTGGCTAATTTGGGCGATGTTAAGCGCCTTGTTTATGCTTATTCGGTTGCTTCAGGTTGGTGTGGTTGCGCCACATCTGCCGGATGCTCCACACCCGTTAGCTCTTGTTTATTGGTTGGAACGACGTTTCCACTTTGCAGTATTTATCTCAATCGGCTGGGCTTTATTACCATGGGGGGTACCTTTCTACGTTCCAGTTCTTGGTTATGTTGTTCTGGTAATCTTATTTCTACCCATCCGTTTCCGTGATATCCGACGTATTGGTGGGCATTACCGAACATTTTTATGGGTACCGGGAATCATTGCGGGTGTCATGCTTGTTTGGGCAGCGTTTCATTACGTAGATTTGATTTATCTGTGGCATATGAGGAGTCAGTTTCTTAGCACGTTCGGGAGTCAGTTTCTTAGCCCGTTCGCACACGTTCCATCGCTATTCACTTGGTGATTCCGCTAAACCGCAAAACCTCTGGGCTTTCTGCATGTGAACCGTTGCGGTTCTTCACGCTTCATCACCTGCGCTCATTGACGCGATTCCTCTCTCCGTGCTCTCTCAGCTAAGAAACTTCCTCTGGCTTGGGTCGCCGGGGTAAAGATGTGGGACCGTGGCGCTGTTTGCGTCCTTTCTAGACTAAGAGACTCTTCAAGCTTGGGTCGCTGGGGGATGGATACGACCGTGTAATTCATTTCTTGTCTCATTTATTTTTTTAAATATGGCTACAATAATAACATAAATATTGATTAAGCTTATGATTCAACATAGAATGTAATGAACTAATTTTTTTGGAATGGGAAGTGGTTGAGATATGCTAATAGAAAGCTTTAAACCTCATTTTTTAGCAACGGGAGTTGGGAGTATACCCCTCACCAATGGTGATGATGCTCTAGAGTTGATATGGAAAAGTGTTCCGCTCGCTCCGCATTGGCCTCAACTTCCGCGACTTGGAGCAGAAAGCTCCTTCGTTGGGCAATATCTTAACGCCTTGATTGAAACTGGTGTCATTGGGGAAGCCGAAGATCCGAAATTTCAAGTCGAAGCGACAGATTGGGTAGAGAGGATGACAGTCTTCTATACGCAGTATTTGGAGGCGATTGAGGGTAACCAACAAGCGCTGGAACGCTTTGGATTCAGCTCACAGGGTGGTGAGGGGTTTGAAGTCTTTTGTCGTAATCTTGAACATTATGGCACAAGGGATGCCATAATGTTAAAGGGGCAGCTTAGTGGTTCGTTGACCTTGGGAATGCAGATCACAGACAAAAACAGACGGGCTAGTTATTATGATGATACTTTACGGGATATGCTGGTAAAAAACCTTGCCATGCATGCTGAGTGGCAGACCAAACGTCTCAGCCAATTTGGCTTACCGGTGCTTATGACGATTGACGATCCGGGGCTTTACGGCTTTGGAGCATCAACCCATATTACTTTAAAAAGGGAACAATTAATTGAAGATCTCAATGCAATTATTGATGGAATCTTGCGGCAAGGTGGTATTGCGGGTGTACATGTCTGCGCCGGGATGGATTGGACTCTTCTTTTTGATTCTAAAGTTCAGGTAGTAAATTTTGATGCCTACGATTATATGCAGAGCATGATGGCCTTAGCGAAGCCACTAAATATATTTTTAACACGCGGTGGAATCCTTTCTTGGGGAATTGTTCCCACGAATCCAATTGCATGGGAAGAAACTGCTCAAAGTCTTAAATCGCGTTTGGAAAATAACATAGAAGAACTCGTCAAACGTGGTGTCGATGAATCCCTTCTTCGTCAACAGAGTATGTTAACACCAAGCTGTGGAACGGGTACCCTTCCAAAAGAATTAGCTGAATATGTATATAAACTTATAAGGGAACTTAGAGGACTTGTGTGAGGGACTTGTATGACACAGCGCTCGGTGCTTACGACGCAGAGCAAACTAACCGTGTAAGCTCTTAAAGGGGGAGCGGGGTGCATCCTTCGGCGGTAGTATTCTTTTAAAGAATCCGCCTACGGCGATACTCTCCACCGGAGACTATCGTGCCAAATTCGCCAATCCACACTGCAGGAGTATGCGTAATGAGTTGCAGTGTGGCGATAAGCTCGTTCCTTCGCCACTAAGTATTATTTTGGGTGTGTGGCTCGGCAATACTCTCCACTGGAGAGTATCGTGCTTATCGTCTTGGCGCAATGGCAGCAGCTCACATCCTTGTTCGCTGCCCCGTATTTGGGATCGCTTACACGAAAGTTTGCTAGTCTGCTTACGGTAAAGACGTCGCGCTCGTGTCACACTGCGTCCCGGTCTTGTGTCGTAGAACGTAGAACGAGGGAACGATTAGACCTGCTTCGGAGATAGTTGAGTATTCGTGTTGGTGACGAGGGTTTTGGGAGACGCCACATTACATGGAGGACATTCAATGTTAACAAAAGAGATGACAGTAGGTCAAGTACTTAAGTTATATCCACAAACTGTTCAAATTTTTCTGGAGCTTGGAATGCATTGTTTAGGCTGTCCGTCTTCAACAATGGAAATTATCGAAAGTGCTGCTTTAAATCATGGACAGAATCCTGATGAACTTGTGATTAGATAAAACAAAGCTATTTTAGTAGTTTGATTTAATTAACTTAAGATAAGAAGAGCTGCCCTTTAAGGGACAGTTCTTTTTTTATTTAAAGTTTAAGGTACAAACACACTATTCCGTTATTTCCATATATTGTTATTAGTTAAAGGAAAGCGAACTGCCGCATAAATATAACATCAATCTATTGATATTAAAGGAGGAAATTAATATGGAATTACGTTCCGTTGCTTATAATCCTACTCAAGTCCCTGGAATGCAAGGTATGCAGGGTATGGAAGGAATGCAAGGTATGCAAGGTATGCAAGGTATGCCTGGAATGCAAGGAATGCAAGGTATGCAAGGTATGGAAGGAATGCAAGGTATGCCTGGTATGCAAATGGCCCCTGGGTATCCGCCTGGTGGATTTGTCAATCTTGATGTAGACATGGACCCTGGTTGTGTTAGTTATGATGTCGGTGGACCAATGCCTTGCTCTCCGTGCGGTACACCTGTGATGCATCACCATCAGCCTTGTCCGATTCCAGCACCAGCACCGGCACCGGCACATCAAGTCTATGTAGTGAAAAAAGGGGATTCCGTTTATAAAATTGCTAAACGCTTTGGGACCACGATGCAAGCCATTATCTTAGCAAACAACTTGCGTAACCCAAATCTTATTTATCCTGGACAAATTTTATTAATACCAACAGTATCAACAGGGGAGTTTTACGGCTAAACCGTTCGCCATAAAACGCAGCGTAAGTATAACAATTTGAAAAAGAACCTGAACCCTGAGCTAAGACCCGGGGTTCAGGTTTTATCGTCAGTGTCTCTGGGCGTTTGTTGGCGTTCCTCCTAAGCGAACTTTGCGTTACAACGCTCACTTGCTTGCTTTCGCAGATCAAACTAAGACTCAAGAGCTTACTTATAAGAGGGCGGGGTCCCAGCAAATCAATCAGGGACATCCGACGACCATGACGATAAGCGGACGAGCTTATCGCCACACTGCAACTCATTACGCATACTCCTGCAGTGTGGATTTGGCATGGAGCGACGCACATGCAGAAAGCCCAGAGGTTATGCGTTTTAGCCTTAGCGACAAGCGAATAGCGATGACGATAGTCTCCGGTGGAGAGTATCGCCGAAGCCGTGATCCCAAGAGGAATCCTTACCGGCGTAGGATGTGTGCGAACACGATAGTCTCCAGTGGAGAGTATCGCCGAAGCCGCTTATCCCGAAAGGAAAACTTCGCGGCCAAGGATTAGTATCGCCGAAGCCGCTGATCCCCAAAGTATACCTATCGGCGTAGGATGCCAAGACACTGACTCCTTATTAGTGCATACGAAAGGATAGTGCTGGACATATTGTTTAAGGATTTATACCAGCATAATGATACGTGGGAGTAAGCAGGGAAAATGCTAACAAGAGTCGAAATATTGGAGAAAGGGTATGAAAGGAGAGAATAACAATGGATTATCAGGTCGGTGTTCTCGGCGGGGGACCTGGCGGATATGTTTGTGCATTAAGAGCTGCCCAATTGGGTTTATCAGTCGTGCTTATTGAAGGGGAACGGCTGGGTGGTACCTGCCTGAACCGAGGGTGTATCCCTACCAAGGCGTTAGTAAAAAGTGCTGACTTATTTCGTGAGATGGGACATGCCGAGGAATTTGGCTTGATTGTAGGTGAAAAACGAGTGGATTATGGTGCTGTAGTAGCCCGTAAGGACAACATAGTCAATTCGCTCGTTGGCGGTGTGGAAAAGTTAATGAAAGCGGCCAATATTCGTGTGGTCAAAGGCTGGGGTGAATTTAAAGAAGTTGGTCAGCTTTTAGTGACAACAGAAAGCGGAGTTGAACTAATTCGAGTGGAGAATGTCGTGTTGGCAACCGGGTCAGTCCCAATACGTATTCCGATTACAGGGGCGGATCTTCCGGGTGTCGGAACCAGCGATGAATTTCTCGAAGAAAAAGAGCTCCCCAAACGTCTTGTTGTCATTGGCGGCGGTGTCATTGGTTTAGAATTTGCTTCGATTTATCAAGCATTTGGTGTTCAAGTTAGCGTTGTGGAAATGCTGCCAACTTTGTTGCCGACTATTGATGAGGAAATCCCGAAGCGGTTAACCCCGCTGTTAAAGCGCAGTGGGATGGAGATTTTTACTAAGACGGCGGTTAAAGGAATTCGTCAAGAGGGGGAGGACCTCATTGTCCAAGTCGAAGATGGAAAAGGGGTACGGGATATCCCCGCAGATTGTGTCTTGCTCTCCACAGGACGTAGGCCTAGTTTACGGGGGATCGATGTGGATAAACTGGGCTTAGAGACAGAAAAAGGAGTCATTAAGGTGAATGCTCAGATGCAGACGAACCTTCCCCACGTCTACGCAATTGGGGATTTAGTCGGGGGCATCATGTTGGCTCATGTAGCTTCTGCAGAAGGAATCACAGCAGTAGAACATATAGCAGGTCGTTCTGTTGAGATGAATTATAATGCCATACCAAGCGCCATTTTTACGCATCCGGAGATCGCTTCGGTCGGGTATACAGAACAGGAATTAAAGGCTTCAGGAAAGATTTATCGTGCTAGCAAATTCCCGTTTTCTGCAAATGGTAAGGCTTTGGCCTTGGGGGAGAGCATTGGATTGGTTAAGATCTTGGCAGATCATGAGGGTATTATTGTGGGGGCGAGTATTATGGGTCCCCAGGCTAGTAGTTTGATTTCAGAATTAGTACTAGCTATAGAAAAGGGGCTGCGAGCCGAGGATATTGCTCAAACGGTGCATGCCCATCCGACATTGCCGGAAGCTGTCATGGAGGCAGCACATGGGATTGATGGTAAACCACTTCATTTAGCTTAGGAGGCAAACAAGCGCCGTTTAAGTATTTTCTTAAACGGCGCTTGTTTCTTTTGCCGAAACTAATGTAATTTTCGGTCAGGGAAGCTGTGATGTCAGCTTGAGCTAATCGAGTAAATTGAACAGAGAATCGACTGTATTTGTCAGTATTTCCTAGTATTATTAATACCCATTAATTAGGGATGTCACATTAGGTACATTACTAAATAAATTTAGGGAATCAATGCCTTAAATTTTTTATTTAGGTGGGCCAGTCGACAGGAATTGTCAGTCTATTGGGCACAATGGGTAGGACCTTTTTCCTTTCTTTAGAAATCTGCAAGAAATGGTTAGATTTAGGGATTGCAGAATAATCTTTCAAAGCGTAGAATTAGTGGAGCAGAGTGGGACGAAGTGGGGCTGAGGACCACGACGGTGGGGTGAATAACATGTTTATGGGGGAATACATTCATACAATTGATGGAAAGGGCCGGTTGATTATCCCGGCAAAATTCCGTGAGGCCTTGGGAGAACAATTTATTGTGACTAAAGGCTTAGATCACTGTTTGTTTGTTTATCCTCCTTCAGAATGGAATACATTGGAACAAAAGTTGCGCGCTTTGCCGTTTACCCAACCTGATGTTCGGGCTTTTGTCCGTTTCTTTTTTTCTGGGGCGACGGAATGTGAACTGGATAAGCAGGGAAGAATCTTATTGCCGGCTAATTTGCGTGACTATGCGCAATTGGAGAAGAATCTGGTTCTAGTAGGAGTGTCAAGCCGGGTTGAGATTTGGAGCGAAACACTTTGGACAGAATACAGTCGGCAAGCAGAAAGCGCTTATGCCAGTGCTGCTGAATCGCTAGTACAGCTAGGTATATAGAAAGGAACGGATTTACTTGGATTTTCATCATGTCACTGTTTTGTTAGAAGAGACGGTTGATGCGGTAGTTACGAACCCTTCGGGAATATATGTTGATTGCACACTAGGTGGAGCCGGACATAGCAGTAAGGTCTTAAGCAAACTTGAAGCAACCGGAAAACTGATCTGTTTTGACCAAGATATTCTGGCCATTCGTCACGCGAAGGAGATCTTTGGCGAAGATCAGCGGGTCACCCTAGTCAATCGAAATTTTGTATCCCTGGAAGAAACCTTAAAAGAACTAAACTTACTCTCGGTGAATGGCATATTGTTTGATTTAGGGGTCTCATCTCCTCAACTAGATGAAGCTGAACGCGGTTTTAGTTATATGCAGGATGCGCCCTTGGATATGCGCATGGATCCTTCGAGTACCTTGACCGCTCGAGAAATCGTGAACACGTGGCGTGAGGAGGATTTGGCTCAGCTTATTTGGAAATATGGGGAAGAAAGATGGTCCAAACGAATTGCGCAATTCATCGTACTGACACGCAATGAGCGGTTGTTGGAAACAACGGGTGACCTTGTTCAGGCGGTTAAAGCAGCGTTGCCTGCAGCGGTCAGAAGAAGTGGGCCTCACCCGGCTAAACGTACCTTTCAGGCAATCCGTATTGCCGTGAACGATGAGCTGGGGGTCTTAGATCGGGTTTTGGATCAGGCATTGCGTTGCTTGGATCATGGAGGCCGCATTGCTGCTATAACCTTTCACTCACTCGAGGATCGTATTGTGAAAGATAGAATGAAATCCTGGCTGGGGCGTTGTACGTGCCCACCAGAATTACCGATATGTCGATGCAATTCAATGACCTTAGCTAAAGTGTTGACACGAAAACCAATTCTTCCTTCTGAAGAGGAAGTAGAGCAAAATCCGCGTTCCAGAAGTGCTAAATTACGGGTCGCAGAAAAGATATAACGGTCTAAAGTAAAAGGAGGGGGAATACCCTTGGTAGTGGCGCAGGAAAAGATTATGTGGCAGGAACCATTAGAGCAGAAATCCCGTGGGAGGAACCCTCGGCCTGCGAAAAAAGGTAGTCGGTTTGCTAAAGGAAAAAGCATTTTAGTATTGGCTTTAATTGTTGGGCTGACAGCTGCCGTGGGGGCGACAACCATTCAACTAACAGTTGTCCAAGGGGCGGAAGTGCGGGCCTTAGAAAAGGAAATTTCCACGATTAAAGCTCGGAGAGATCTTCTTCAGATGGAGGCCGACAAACTTCGTGCGGTAGGTCGGATTGAAAGCGCAGCACTAGCTATGGGCATGGAAAAACCTGCCGGGATAGTTTATGTAGCAGGTGCAGTGCCTTCAGTCAAGAATCAAAAGGTGGCTCCGTCGACCCAAGCAGCAACACAACCTACTCAGGTTAAACCTACTGTATTGCAGCAATTTTCAAAGATATTTACAAGCTTTTTCGCTTCAACACAACGTTAAGATCAAGGCGCTTTGGGTACGCGGAGACCCCGAGAAATGGGGGGGGTGGGGACTAAATGAGTCCTTTTGTTGTCATGCGTAAACGAATCGCTTTTCTATTTTTGTGTGCGAGTATTTTTTTTGTGATCTTAGTCATTCGACTTGGGTATGTGCAACTTAGCCAGGGAGCTGATTTGCGAAAAAAGGCAGACGATTCTCACTTCCGTGGTGTACCTGTCGCACCTAAACGCGGAAATATTGAGGATCGGCAAGGAAATGTCTTAGCTATGAGTGTTAGTAGTGAAACAGTTTATGCCATACCAGCGGAGGTTAGGCAATCTGGTAGAGCCAAAGAAATGGCCCAAACTTTGTCCCCACTTTTAGAGAAATCTGCTTCAGAAATTGAACAGCATATCACGAAACGTACAGCATTAGAATACATACAAAAGCAGGTTAAACCTGAAGTGGCGGCTCAAATACGGGCTTTAGCGCTCCCCGGGATTGGAACCACGGAAGATAGCCAGCGGTATTATCCTTTTGCAACACTGGCTTCTCATATCTTAGGATTTGCTGGAATTGACAATCAGGGTCTTGAAGGGATAGAGTTAACCAGAGAATCAGAGCTAAAGGGGATTTCAGGAAGTATTCTTCAAGAATTTGGTGCAAATGGGATTCCTCTACCCCAGGCGGAGCATCAGTACTTGGCTCCCAAACAAGGAAATACCGTACGCTTAACGATAGATAAAAATATTCAGTTGTTTGCAGAACGAGAGTTGCAGAAGTTAATGGCTGGTCAGGGTATCAACATGAGCGGGCAAGTACCAAAGAGTGCTTCAATCTTGGCAATGGATCCGAGTACTGGGGAAATACTGGCTTTAGCTTCAGCACCGGCCTTTGATCCCAATTATTATCAGGAATCGGATCCCAGCACTAGGCGGAATATTGCTATTCAGAACGGCTATGAACCCGGGTCGACCTTTAAGATTATTACCTTAGCTGCAGCACTTGAGGAAAAGAAGATTAAGTTGCAAGAACATTATTTCGATAAAGGATTTTACACAGTTTTAGGTAAAAATGTACGATGTTGGAAGGCTGGAGGGCATGGTGACCAAACGTATATGCAAGTGGCCGAGAATTCCTGTAACCCGGGTTTTATCGAAATGGGTCAACGTCTAGGGATGGATACTTTTTATAAATATCTTAGGAATTTTGGTTTTGGACAAAAAACAGGGATTGAAATGTCTGGTGAAGCCCTTGGTATTCTTGCCAATAAGAAAAAAGCAACCGCGCTGGATTTGGCGACCATGTCCATCGGGCAAACGAATAATGTCACGCCTATTCAATTATTGACGGCTATGTCGGCGGTTGCTAACGGGGGAACGTTATTGAAACCACAGCTAGTAAAAGAAATTGTTGGCCCGAGTGGAAGGGTTATCTCTCCTTTTAAAAAAGAGGAGATTCGACGCGTAATTAGTGAGGATACTTCAAAACTTGAACGTGAAGTCCTGGAATCCGTCGTGACCAATGGAACAGGGCGTCGCTCTTTCCTTCCGGGATATCGTGTGGCGGGTAAAACAGGGACTGCTCAAAAAGTGGCAAACGGTGGGTATATTCAAGGGGAGTATATTGCTTCGTTTGCGGCGTTCGCCCCTGCAGACAACCCAAAGTTAGCTATGCTGGCCGTGATCGACGGTGTTCCATTTTATGGGGGAGTTGTAGCGGCCCCTGTACTCCAGACAGTAATGCTTGATTCCTTGAGATACCTTGGTATAAAGCCGGATGTCCAGGCCCCCATGACACCCAGCAAACCCTTACCAGGACTTGAATTCCCACCGATTAAGAAGGCGGCAACCGTTCCTACAGTCTTAGGCCTCCCTATAGCCGAGGCGCAAAAGGTTTTGACTCAAGCAGGTTTTAAAGGGATAACGGAAGGTCAAGGCGAAATGGTTCTTGACCAAATTCCCCACGGAGATAGCCAAGTTGAAGCGGGATCTAATGTGCTTCTTTATCTAGGTAAGGATGCCTCTACTCCTACGCTTGCCCATTGGTGGGAAGACGAGGACGAGGATATTGTAGCAATCCGTGCTCTAACGGGGCGTATTCCAATTTCGGTCAGTCCTCTTGGACGGTAATAACGGAAGTCAGAGGTCAGAAGCCGGAAGTCGGATTTAGAGGTTCAAGGTAGAGCCTGGAACTCGATTTCATAGAAGTGGGAGCCATGGAAAGTGGATGATCGGTTGGCAAGGTCTGCAGGAGGGGTAAATTGTCAATAATAAAGCTAGGTCCGATCATCAGATTAATCTGCCTCAATAACTTGGAGAGGAATGATGTGGAGAATGCCCAAAGCAAAACAACTGGCGGAGATAATAAAGGGAATCGAGGTGCAGGCCTCATCTGGGAATATGCAAGTTATTGTTCATGGAATAGCCATGGATTCGCGGCGAGTCCAGCCGGGTGATCTTTATGTCTGCGTGCCCGGATTTAAGGTCGATGGCCATGACTTCGCGGCGGGTGCCATTGCTTCAGGGGCTGTGGCCTTAGTCGTTGATCGCTTTTTACCATTTAGTGTTCCACAAATAAAAGTTTCCAATGTGCGCCAAGTCCTTGGGCCATTAGCTGCCAATGTGTATGACCATCCCAGCCAAAAGCTGGAGTTAGTCGGGGTAACGGGGACGAATGGGAAGACAACGATTACCTATCTCATAGAGAAAATCGGGGCAAAACACGGTAAGAAAGTTGGCTTAATTGGAACACTCGGTGCGCGGATTAATGGACGAGAGATTCCAGGGGAACGGACAACACCAGAAGCCATTGACGTTCAAAAGCTCCTCGGAGACATGGTCTCGGAAGGGGTAAGTCTGGCTGTGATGGAAGTTTCCTCCCATGCCATGGATCTCGGACGAGTGTCTGGCTGCGAATTCGATGTTGGTATTTTTACAAATTTGACTCAAGATCATTTGGATTATCATAAGACAATGGAGGATTATCTACAGGCTAAAAGCAGCTTGTTTTCAAATCTGGTTGGGAAGAAACATCCCAAGCTCAGCATATTAAACGGCGATGATTCTTCATTTTCTAAACTTCGTCAAGCTTCGGCAGCTCCGGTAGTCAGTTATGGAATTGACAATCAAGTCGATTACCGAGCAGAGAACGTGGCAGTCACCTCGGAGGGGGTGCGCTTTGTGGTCCACTTCCGTGAGGGTATACAAGAGATACAATATTCCACTCCAGGGATTTTTAGCGTCTATAATGCCTTGGCAGCTTTTGTCTGGGGCGTTGAAAGGGGACATAACCCAGGATCTGTCGCTCAGGCTCTGGGGGAAATTCCGGGGGTGCCGGGACGTTTTGAAAGTATCCGTCTTGGACAGCCATTTCAGGTCATTGTTGATTATGCTCACACACCCGATGGCTTGGAAAACGTTGTGCGAACCGCTCGAGGTTTTACCAAAGGAAGGCTTATTACCGTCTTTGGGTGTGGAGGAGACCGGGATAAGGGAAAACGGCCGATCATGGGAGAGGCTGCTTCAGGATGGAGTGATTTTGTCATAGTGACTTCGGATAATCCCCGTACCGAAGATCCGGATCAGATTATTAAAGAGGTGCTCATTGGAATTTCGGGAGTGGATCATGTTGCTTTGCGAGATCGACGGGAAGCTATCTGGAGTGCTTGTCGTATGGCTAAGCCGGAAGATACTATTTTGATTGCGGGCAAAGGGCATGAAACCTATCAAATCTTTGGGACAGAGGTCCATCCGTTTGATGACCGGGAAGTAGCGCGTGAAGCATTGAGGGGGCAGGGATATGGGCAACTGGATAGTTGAGGATGTTGCCAGACATACGAAAGGTGCTTTGATCGGAACTCCAAATTTGGAGGTTTCAGGGTGCATTATCGATAGTCGTCAAGCTCAGGGTGGGGAGATGTTTTTTGCCTTGCCAGGAGAACGTGTAGACGGGCATGACTTTATAGAAGCCGCGTGGAAAAAAGGGGCGGTGCTCGTGATCGCGGAGGAAGCACGCTTTCAAAGGCCAGAAAAGACCCCATATGCTCCTGAAGGGAAGGCTCTACTTCTTGTAAACTCTGTGTTTGAAGCGCTTCAGGAATTGGCCAGGGTCTGGCGTATAGAGCTAGGAGTAAAAGTTGTTGGAGTCACTGGGAGCAATGGAAAAACCACCACGAAGGATATGATCGCTGCGGTCCTGTCTCAGCGCTTTCGCGTGCATCGCAATAAGGAAAACCATAACAACGAATTGGGACTTCCTTTAACCGTCCTAAATGCTCCGCTGGGGACGGAGATCTTGGTTCTTGAGATGGGAATGCGTGGTTTAGGTGAGATTAAAGCCTTATGTGAGATCGCGAAACCGGATGTCGGGGTTATCACAAATATTGGTACAACGCATTTAGAACTATTACTGACACAGGAGCGAATTGCCCAGGCGAAATGGGAGCTAATTGAGGCACTTCCAGAAGACGGAATTGCAATAATAAACTCAGAAGATTTGTTCTCTGTACAAAAGGCAAAAAAGGATCTACATTCAATTCGATTCTATGGTCTGGAAGGTGCTTTCGTAGATCCAGACATTAAAGGGTTTCAATTACGGCCTTGGGGGCCATTAGGGACTACGTTTGACGTAAGTTATAGGGGTGAAAAAACAACTGTTAATCTTCCGCTACCCGGTAAACACAATGTTTTGGATGCACTGGCGGCGTTAGCTGTGGGCAAGGTTTTAGGGGCTTCATTGGTTGGAGGGTGTGCTGGACTAGGAAAATTGGAATTATCCAAAATGCGTTTAGAGGTACGTCAGGGAATCTTTGGAACTACTCTCATTAGCGATGTCTATAATGCAAACCCTACTTCGATGCAGGCCTCCCTGCAGGTTCTCAAGGAGCGAGCTGGTGGAAACAAGACTCTGGCTATTTTGGGCGAAATGTATGAACTAGGAACCTCTTCAGAATCAGGGCATCGAGAAGTTGGAGATACTCTTGCCAAGTTAGAAGTTAGTGAATTAATTACCGTGGGTAAATTGGCAGCAGAGATTGCGCAGGGAGCACGTTTGGCTGGATTCGCAGAAGAGCACATCACGGTGACATCTACGCGCGAGGAAGCGGTCAGGAAAGCAAGGGAACTTCTAATGCTCTTTGGACCGGGGATACGGGTCTTGATCAAAGGGTCACGGGGCATGAAAATGGAAGAGATCACGGCTGAACTCGAAGAATCAGGCATATGAAAGGAAATAACAAGTCAAAGATGCCAATTTGCCAGAGGTCAGACGACAGAGGCCAGAGATCAGAATGGGAATCCCCCCGTCTGACACATCCGGCTTCTGACCTCTGACTTCCGAGTATCCTGGCATACTGACTGGTTATTTGCTTGAATGTGCCTTAAGTAAAGGATGGAAATACAAATGTCTGAGCGTTTGGTCATGGCGGCAGGTTTAGCCTTTGTTATTACATTAGTTCTAGGACCCTTTTTGATACCAGTTTTAAGGACCCTTAAATTTGGTCAAACTGTACGTGATGATGGCCCCAAAAGTCACTTGAAAAAGGCTGGAACCCCAACTATGGGAGGTATGATTTTTCTGGTCGGCATCATTATCAGTGCTTTGGTTACAGCTGAACAACCCACCTCTTTGGAAATGGTGACTATGGTAGGAACCACCTTGGGATATGGCTTAATTGGATTTATTGATGATTTTATCAAGGTCGTGATGCATCGTTCACTAGGGCTTCGAATGTACCAAAAACTTATTGGGCAGTTTGCGCTAACCTTCATACTCATGTGGGTTTCGGTTCATTGGCTAGGCAGAGGGACGGATGTTGCCATCCCGTTCACGTCTATCCACTGGAATTTGGGCGTGTTTTATTATGTTTTAATATCTTTGGTGATCGTAGTTATGGTTAATGCAGTCAATCTTACAGACGGGTTGGACGGCTTAGCAGCGGGAAGTACCATGTTTGCAGGAATCGGTTATCTTGTAATTGCTCTATTGGCAGCCAGACAGGGCGGTGGGGTTGCAGTTTTAGCGCACGAGACAGATATGGCAGTCTTTGCAGCAGCCTTGGTCGGTGGAACTCTTGGTTTTTTGCGATTTAATACGTATCCTGCCCGCGTATTCATGGGGGATACAGGGTCTTTGGCCTTAGGCGGGGCTTTAGTTAGTTTAGCAGTTCTCACCAAGAGCGAATTAGTTCTCATTGTTATCGGTGGGTTATTCGCTATGGAGGCACTCTCAGTGATTATTCAAGTTTTTTCGTTTCAAACAACGGGGAAGCGGGTCTTTCGGATGAGTCCACTTCATCATCACTTTGAACTTGGGGGTTGGGGCGAATGGAAAGTGGTTATTGTTTTTTGGACTGGGGCACTGATTTGTGCGATCCTTGGGGTCGTTGCATATTTGCCTACGCTGGGGTAGGGAGGAAGTGTCTTAACCCGTTCGCATACGTTCCATCGCTATTCGTTTGGTGATTCCGCTAAACCGCAAAACCTCTGGGCTTTATGCATGTGAACCGTTGCGGTTCTTAACGCTTCATCACCTGCACTCATTGACGCGATTCCTCTCTCCATGCTCTCTAAGTTAAGACACTTCCTCTGGCTTGGGTCGACGGGGTTTGGAACGATAGAGGGGCGTGGTACTGTTTGCGTCGTTGACGCAAATGCGCTGTGCGTGCTTACTAAGTTAAGAAACTTCCTCTGGCTTGGGTCGACGGGG
>LOEW01000262.1 GCA_001516045.1 Desulfosporosinus sp. BRH_c37 | reverse complement strand
CGATATTCCCACTTGAGTGATCGGGACAAACTCATGTTTAAAAACGATATCTGACTCAAGGGATTCTTTGTTCAATTTATTGATCCAGTAATGCAAGCTGGAAAGTGTCAGTTCGTTTTGTTGACACCAGGTTTGAGCGTTCAGCCCGCTGCTTCGATAATTACAAATACGTTCTTGCCATAGTTCCCGTTTCAATTCTCTAGTCATAAATACCTCCAAAATTTAATTTGAAGGTATTATCTCATGTCTATGAGGTGGTTTGAAGATACAGTCGGTTTGACGCTTACATATTTTCTTTTTGAGCGTACCGTGGAAAGTAGTGGATTTGTGACAATTTCTAGCCCTCCGCTTTTCTCTTCGTATTACATTTTGGATACATAATACTCAGTTATCGGTACTTGGATATTTTCAGGATGTTTAGGGCCTCTACATTATCAGATTAAACACTATTAGAAAAAGTTACATTTATAAGCCTCAGATGAATTAAACTCATTTACATTCAAATTTATCGTTCAATATTCCGAAACCGTTGTGGCTTTCACTTTCGCACTCACATTATTAGCCTAACGGGTATATGGATAATGGGAAGTTTAATAATACGAAGATTATCTTCATAATATTCTACTTTTTGTATTATCAATTAATATCTAATATATTCCTTTCTATCCAATTTACAAATATCCCTCTAATCAGTTTTTTAGACCTAATATACTTGTTGTTTTGTATTTCAAAGAAGTCTACATTTTTATAAGAGTTAAGACTAGTCTCATACTCATAAAATTTAAACTCGCCTGCATGAAAATGACCAGATCTGATATTGCCATATAAGTACTTGAAAAAGTCTCTATCAAAGTCAGTTTCATTAGAATATTTCCTTGAAAACTCTACAAATCTATCCATTTCACTTTTCAAAATTTTTAAATAATCTAAGTTCTGTTCCACTTTCAGTAATGTTTCAACTGATGAAACTAAATAAGAAATTGACATAGTCGGTTCATTACAACAAACTGCTAGTGCCTTGTTGTATAATTTACATGCATTACTAAAGAAGCGGTATTCATTATTACACAGGTCTTCATACTTCTTCAGTTTTCTAAAAAACTTTATATGTGAATTAACAATTTGTATTTTTGTATTGTAATAGTTTATATCTTTGTTGATCGGACTATTTATATTTTCATTCTTTATAGATTTTAAACTATGATTTTTAAAAATGTAATCCAATTTATCACTATATTTTAATGAAGTAATATTCATTTGATGTTCAGCATCAATAGTGGTTAAACTTAAATATTCACTACTAATCCAGTTATCATCGTTATCAAATGCAATTAGTCCATTTAGGTTATCGTATACAAATAAATCCAGTTCGCTGTCATGAAACCCCTTATTTATTACTGTGCTCATAAAATAATATTTATTGTCTTTTTCTGGAATATCTACTAATGCAAAGACTTGTTCTGATTTATACTCATAAATTCCTAAATCAAGTAATACCGATAAAAATGAGTAGAATTCTTTGACTAAATTATATGCCAATGATCTTGCCGAAGAGATATCAATAGCTAAAACTTCAACATCAAAAAAAAGTATTTGTTCTTTCGGGCAATTAATTATTGAATCTACATTAAAGGCTTCCTCCCTACCAATGGAGTTAAATGAGGTAACATTAATATTATACTTCCAAATAAAAGAAGCATTAATATTGACTTCTTCCAATGAATAACATTTTGCATAAATTCGTATAAAATACTTATCGGTTCCTTCTAATGATCTGATATATATATCCGAAAATATTTTATTGAAATAATCGTCAATTTCATATTGGTTAATTACAAATTCAGTTTCAATCGCAATTTTTAATTTCCAATTCTTAAGTTTTAAGAAAAATGTTATATACACATTAATGTTATTTGAATGAAATTTATCTTTAAAAATAAATTTGAATTCGTTTTCTTTGATATCTGTAATACATGTAGCATTCTTCATTTCAAAATAAGATTTAATTAATTCTATATCTCGTATGAATTTCACTTCGGTATATTCTTTTTCGATTAACATCAATAATCTCCTCAATTAATTTTTTACCATCAGATATAGTAGTGTATGAGATCCATTGTGCCTCTCAATTTTTTTATAGATTTAATTACTCGCCGTACAACATGTTGCGATTTAAACAAATGATATCACCTTTAAAGGATGATTTTAAGTTTTCAATTCTCTGTTTGGTTCCTCCATTCCAATCATTGGTGGATGTAGAAAACACAAGAATGTCTATATTGCACGCTTTACATATTTTTGTATAAAAATCAAATTGAATCTGGTCAATCTCCGAGTTACTTTTTGCTTCCCCCAAACATGTCTTTCCGTCGATCAAACAAATAATATCCAAATTATTAATTTGATTAGACTGTAAAAACGTAATATCTGAATCGATAACCCATTGAAAACTATTCTTACTTTTTTTCTTTAAGTAGTCAACAGTTAATAGTGGTACATGCATATCAGCCACTAACCCCGCAAATACGACCTCATTAAGTTTACACAACCATAATGGATTAATATTGTATATTTGTTCCAAATTACAGCGACGACATTTAAACTTTTGTCCTATATCTTCAATAGAATACCAGCTTTTGAATGAGCAATCCTTACATGTTAATAAAAAGCCACGTTCAAGGATAGAATTATCTAATAGCTCAAGTATCTCTTTCGGAATATAATCAATGTATTTATAAACTTCTTTAAAGCTTCTCGGTTCAGGAATACCAAGTAATTCGAATATTTCAAGAATGTTTAAAACTCTTCTGTCAATGTCTATTTCCAACCAACCAGGTTTATTTTTGTCTGTATTATCTCTCAATAGTTCAAATATTTCTTTATATGGTGATGTCTTTAAATATTTAAATGCATTATCATCGTTGCGACAAAGTTTCAGATAAACATTATGAAAATTCCCAGTTGAACTCTGTGAAAAACGTCCATATCCCGCTTTTTTAAATATGTGATTAAAACACTTTTGCACTTCTACTCTACTAAAAGTACACCTTGAGCTACCCCTATCCCCAAAATTGCTTTCCCGCAAAACATTAATATACCTATCTTTCGAAATCCTATAATCAGTATTATAGTCTAAACGTAATAATTCATTAATACAGTCTGAATATGGCAACATAAAATCGTCAGATATTATCGTACTGATGTATCTCCCGCCATATGTTTTAATGTTATTACTCAATAACACTTCATATTTAGTGCCATTTTCAAAAACTGTACTATAGTTCGTTTCAAAGACAGGTAGGATATAGTCAAATGTTCCTAAATACAAAGTGTTTGTTTCTATAGAAAAATTTAGTTCTTTTTGTAGCATGTATTCTTCTATTTCACTTAGTCCATCAAAAGTACCATTTGGAACTATAATCTTTATTTTCTTTTTATAAAATTCAAATCTGTCTTCCTCAAAATCTAACAACATTGTTAAACTATATAATTCATCAACAAGCTGTTTATATTGGTCTTTTACATTCTGCATTGAAATCCAATAAATATAATGGCCGTTCGCTCTAAGATTCCAGAGCATAGTTGCTTCTGCTATTTTTAATTCTTTTCCAATGAATATTGTAATGAATTTGTTTTCTTCATGAGCCATATGAACAGACGAAACGTAAGATTTTGTCGTATTAATAAATGTTCGGACTAATGGCATTTTTTCTTGAGTATACATTGCATTTCTGAATGAACCTTTTATATCCCTAGCATTGAACTTATATTTATCTACAATAGTATCTGCGTAATCTTCAGTCAACCCTTCCCAGTTAATCACACATGATTCAGTTTCAGTAAGATTCTCTTTAATTGTCTCTCTTAAAAACATCTCCCTATATGAAAGGTTATTATCATCCATATGTACTCTTTCTACAGCATCCCCGCACAACACAAGTTCAAATCTTTCTTCATCGGTATTTATCTTGTCAGTCGACCTGACTAAAATATTTTTAGCTCGAACGGACATTTCTCGTATTGTAAGTTCATCTGTTTTTAAGCAACAGGAAGAAAATAAGCACTCATCGATATCAGGTACTACATGAAGAAGGTCTTCGTGTTCAACTATAGAAAACGGATTTAAATTATCCCTATTTATTGAACTCGCTTTTACTTCAGGAGGCAAAATAATCAAATCTGGATCATACGACTCCAAAAAGCTTTGATATTCCTCCAAGATTATATTATCGTCATTCATCACAATAATAATATTATGATATCCGCCAGCGAGCCAACTATTGAGTTTAATTACCCTTTCTAATATACTCCAATCCTCAGTTTTAATTATCCACGCGATTTTTGCTGGTTTGTTTTCAACAATTACATTTTTTATCATATTCTTTGACTCATCCCCCCGTGTACCCTATTTTTCATAATCACCTTTTTCAGTTCCATCAGGACGGGGTATTTGGCCCCATTATTATTATCAAATTATTCCAATGAAATTGTGCCTTCTATAAGATAATATCTCATGTTAGCTCATGCGTTCAGCGTCGCATTATAGACAAAATGGCTACAAAGCCATTTCTAACAATACGCTCGCGTGACCTGGCATTTTACATAGGATTAAGGCGTTACTTATGCCTTGAATTACTCTCAAATTGCTCTTATCTAGAATTCAACAAGTTCCCTATATATTCCTGCAATAAATCACAAATATTAGAAAAAATGCCAGAACATAATATATAATACGTTCTGGCAGTAATATTCAATTCAAATCATTTTATCCGATAACCCTTTAAGCACAGCAATTTCCTCGTTGGATAACGTAACTACAATACCCATCTTATCATGCTCTTACGATCAATTAGAATATCATACTTTGGCTCTTTATCGTTCTCACTCCCCCGTACATTCAGAATTCTTGGCAGTTTGTTTTACAATATTCCACCAGGATAACTTGTTGCCCGAGGATTTACCTTCAATTACTAAAGTTCTCTCTATCAAAGGGAATGGGAAGACACTGTTTGATTTAGTAAAAGAAAAACAGCTTGAAGGAATCGTCCTAAAGAAGATAGATTCAAACTATGAAATCGGAAAAAGATCGGACAAGTGGCAAAAGTTATAAACTATAGATATACAACGGTAGAAATTGTTGGCTATAGGAAATCTGAATTTGGTTGGCTCATACAATTTCCTAACGGTAAGTCCGCTGGATTAATGGAACTTGGTGTTCCTGTTGAGGCTTGGAAAACGATTTACCAGTATGCCAAAATAGTTGGTTCGAGAGAAACGAAGGATTACATTTTATTTTCAAAGGCAAATGAATCATTAAAGTGCAAGGTCAAATATCGAGCCTTGTCCAAGGTGGAATATTTAAGGTTGCCCACGTTCGTTGAGTTTGCTTGTTAAATATCAGTTGTTTAGGCAGACAGCTTACCAATACATCAGTCTAATTTCCCAAATATTCATTATTACATTTTAAGTAATATACAAAGATTCCGATTAAGGCAACTGCTATTGAGTAAACGCTCAATATTGCAATTATTGCAATACTTACTCCCCCCGATCAATCTAGGCGACTATAAATATTGCTATACAAGCCATTTCATCAATTCTCTCACCGTCTGGTTTTACCAATCTCAATTTCGGACACTGTAACCAACTAGATGCCAAATGGTAAACTTAGCTCTACTCCAATTGTGTGGTAATTATTTCTCAACTTAGACGATGCAGTCATTTCAAATATCAAATTCAAAATTTCAACTCAGCATGTATTAATATGGGTTATATTGGTAATAATACCTTTAACTGATTATTATTATGTTCGGGGAACTCATCAATAACTTAAGGAGTGTTCTGTGATGTACCAGATTATTTTTCCTCACAGCAATTATATAGAATCAAAAGGGTCTTCGCATTAGCGAAGGCCCTTTTGATTTATTGACAATAGTCAATAAAAATATATCAACATGTACTATTAAAATATTGGAGGAACACGAAATGAAAAACCAACTTACCCCAAGAGTTAAATTAGAGGATATTTTACCGTTTGAGTGTATTTATGATCCTAATGTTACTTTACAATATATTTATCTAGATAGTTTTATGAGGGACAGGGGTATTGATATTGAGCTTGATGTCGAGCGTAATACAACGGTTGACCAAATTCATTAACTAGATGTGAGAACTGAGCTATCAGTTATCGTTAAGGAAATGGGCCATAAATCTTTCCAGACCGCTGACCTTATGCCCTTCCACTTCCCGAAAAATTATATCGTTGACGACTGTGGTAGTTTGAGAAACAACGATTATCGATAGATTATCCTTTAAATACTAAATATTGGAGGAATGTGGAATGGAAACAAATTATTATGCCAACCTCTGCTTAAGGGATGAGGCAATTGTACAGGTTCTGCTATCGACTGGGTGTCAAATTCAAGAAGTGTGCGAAATAAATGCAGGAGATATTGACCTTGAAAAATGTGAAGGGACGATTCAAAGTAAGGAGAAATCACGTAAAATATTCTTTCCAATGCACGTAGCTGAAATTCTGAAAGAGTATCTTATAAATCACCCAACGAATCAGGATGCGTTATTCTTGAGTGAGGCAGGAAATCGTATCACTGCAATTGATCTCAATGAAATCATTCAGAAGTTGTACATAGCTTCGAATTATCTTACCCCTAAAATAAACTATCAGTAGATGATCTTAAACCGTTTGAGATTATTCATGGTCCTAACATTACCATCCAATACCTTAATCTAAAAGACGCTTTGGAGGGCAGGGATATTGGTATTGAACTTAGAATGTCTAGCGGTATCAAAAGTGGGGATCTTACTCGGGGAAACATCTCTGATGTTAAATAGGCTAAGGAATGTACAGTAAGTTCTTCAAGGAAAACTGACAATCTTCCATGACAATTCGTAATTGGCTAAATGAAGATCCGTTATGTTCATCGGTCAACATAATGGATGCTATACTTAGCAGTCTACAACGACCCCTTCAATGGGTGATGCAATTTAGTTAATACGTATGGAAAGTTCTCTTCTATTCTTTAACTTGTCGAGAACTTTCCAAGTACAAACTTGATAGATGCTTCAGTCAATGGGTGAATGAGATACTCCCCTGTTCTCTAGATAGATTCTGAAATATTTAACACTTGTCCGAGATCATGGCCTCACAGTTTAGATACTACTTATCACTTTACTAATGTCATTGACAAGGGGATGAATGCGAATGCCCTTCATTTGGTGTTCGTCATTACCCTTACGCCTATCCTTGGAAATAATACAGGTTTATGCTCTTGTTAAGCAAATAGTTAACATAACTGGAGAGGACTATTATCAGAGGATTCTTCGAAGTTTGTTTCAATGTCCCTACAGCTTCTCATCACTTTCAAATCTTAACTCAGTCAAAAGGAAGCGAGTGAAATATCAATCGTAATCATTTAATATTAGAATATGGAAGGTGGAAAATATATGAAAGTGGATTCTTGCATCATCACAAGGGATCTATTAAACCCAAAATACAACAAAATTGCGTATGAGTATCTAGAATACCTAAAAATGCTACGCTACAAGAAGCAAACGATTTACACTCACATGAGGATAATTTATAAATTTCTAATGGATCAAACCAAGGATATCGAGTTACTAGATTCAAATGATTTGCAAAACTGGCTAGATACTTTTGAAAATAGTACATTCAATAAATCAATTAGTATATTAAGGAGTTTCTTTTTGTTTTGTCAAGATGAAGACTACATTACTAAAATTCCAGTTAAAAGCCAATGGAGACATCATCGTCCTATCAGAAGATCATCTCCGAAATTTTTAAAGGAATCAGATGTTGCATTAATTCAGTTTCACAATGCTAACCTTTCTATACGTGATAGAGCAATAGTCGAGTTATTGCTTTCGACAGGGTGTGGAAGTGCGGAAGTCTGCAATTTAAATATTGAAGATATTAACTTAATTAGGTGTACTGCTAAAGTTACAAGAAACAGATGGCACCAACAAATAATCTCATTTTCTGAGTACGCATCCATACTAATTGATGAGCACCTTAAAACCCATCCCTCGAATGAGAATGCGTTGTTTTTGAATAAACGTGGAAACCGTATCACTCCAAAAATCATCTGTGAAATCATCCATCGTTTAGGAGAAATTGCGGGTCTAAATGAAAGACTTACCATGAGCCACCTACGAAACACAGCTAAATATAAAATGAGTAGCTCCAGAAGTATGCGGACCAGAGTTGATAGGTCATATCCCTACATTGAGCATTAGAGTAAATACTTATGAAAGCCTTTATTTCCAGCATTCCTTTGATATTCCTACTACAATACAAATATCAGGAAAACCAGAACTTATTAAGTGGTACGTTCTGGCATCGATATTCAACTGGGATCAGACATCGATCCATTCCCGAACCTTTCACGTATTGAATCTACTGTCCTATCAACTATTCTCTGCTTCTCGTAATCTTTCTCAAATAGTGAAAGTTGTCTAAAATAATTCTGACATAATTCCGATACTCGTACACCTAAATGTCGAACAGGTTGACCCTTCCAAAGTTCGTCGAACAGTTCACTGGCAATCTCGTGTATAGCATTTGTGCAATCGATTGCAGAGAAGATCTTCCTCTGGTGCGAACAATTATAGAACTCATTCGTTCTTAAAAACAGATACCAATCTCGCACAATAATCTGATTGTCTTAACCTCGTTGCAACGGTCTCGGTCAATGACAGCAGAACCAAATGTGCAGTATTTTTATCTTCCACATCAAAAGCTATTGTTGTGGAATTGCCAATTCCCTTTATCAAGGGACGACGATTTTCTCTCACTGGACTGCATTCAATTCCATTAGCGTAATTCCAGACCAATATGCCATGGCTATGAAGAAACAACTTTATAATCTTGGGATCATAGTGTGCCAAATCACCTATCGAATTAATAGCTCTGCTCCGCAACTTCTTAGCAGTTGCCCGACCAATCATGAACAGCTCCTCAATCGGTAGAACCCACATTTTTCCTGCTATTTCTTCTGGAAAAACTGTATGAACCATATCTGGCTTCTTCAGTTCAGATGCCATCTTTGCTAGAATCTTATTAGTTGAAACGCCAACATTGACGGTAAGGCCAAGTTCATTTTTAATACGATCTTTAATTATATAAGCAGTTTCCACAGGGTCTTTATATAGGTATTCCATGTTAGAGAATGCAAGGTCAAATATCGATCCTTGTCCAAGGTGGGATATTTAAGGTTGCCCTTGTTCGTTGAGTTTGCCTGTTAAATATCAGTTGTTTAGACAGACATCTTACCAATACATCAGTCTTCATAATTTCCCAAATCCCATAAAAAACAAATATCAGAAAATAATAACCAGAACCTCAAGACGCATAAGGAGTAGAGCAAAATAGCCCAATAGATTGACTTGTCAGTATCAATCTATTAGGCTATTTGTGACGGTGTTTTTCACATTTTGTATGGAAATATATTATGTTAGTTATTTGAAATATTATTATTACATTTGATGTAATATACAAAGATTCAATTCATGACAACTGCTAATGAGTAAAGGTCAATGTTGACAATACCTACTCCACCCGATCAATCTAAACGACTTATTCGGATAATCTTATCGTATTCACACCTAACGATGATTTTCAGGAAAATATAACTCTGCTTGGTATTGCCCTACTAATTTCGTTTGTGCACATAACTGCCAAGAACGATGTTATTCTTGGAGAAGATTTAGAATGAAATCTTGATTAGACTTGTGGCTCATCTTCTTTAGAGGGAATCTAATGGAATTACAATACTTTGGGGGCTCCATGACATCTCCATCTCGCGCAGTGTACATCCACATAAAAGTTGCATAAAATTTATTGTCAATTATTTTTTACAAAATCATAAATTCAGGGTATATTCCCAAGAGAAATCGGTAAAAATATTTAGTTATATCAATGCATAATATGACCATTTAATGGTAACAATGGAGGTATCAAGAAATGGAAGGCGGTAAAAACGAAAGTGGATCATTACAACATCGAAAGAGAACTGCCATACCAAAAAAATAAATTAATTGCGAATGGGTATCAAAAGGATGGTATTAAAAGAAAGATACATCCTCATATAATTCGCCATACTTTCGCGACAAGAATGCTCAGAAACGGGGCAAGCTTGAAGAACGTTTCAGATGAACTGGGTCATGAAAATCTTGTGACGACAAAAATTTTTACCGATACTGAACTCGAAAAAAAGCGGATGATTTATTGGCAATGCATGGGGTAAGTGAAGTGTTAATAAGTATAGTGCTTTTGAAACGTTCTTGACCGATAAGGAAGAACGATTAAGTCAGAACTCTATGGAACCGCAAAACTTACTCAAATCTACATTCCTGCAATTAAGGGTCCTATACCTCGTCATGTTTTTTATACTGATAAGTGTGGTGAGCTTATTGATCGATATTTAGAAACTAGAAATGATAACATCCCCTACCTCTTTATTACTAAGAGAAAAGGCTGTTTTACTCGTCAATCGATTTATGACCTAGTTGAAAAATATGTAGACTTGGCAGGTATAGATGAACGAATAAGTCCGCACTGGTTTAGACGAAAATTCGCAACACGCTTACTTGACCGTGGATGCCCAGAAGAAATCGTAGCCAACTTGCCTTTACTGGAGTTGTTATGTGTTTCTAATATCCTCCCTCCTCCCATTCTTTTTCGTCTATTAAATAAAAAGCAAACTATTTAAAGATACTGGTATTTTGTCTTTCCCTTAGTTTTTCAGTAGTAAGTTATCGGGCTAATAATGTGTCCTTAGAATTTAATAGCACTTTGAGAAGTAGTTTTTTACTTGCTCTTTATTGTTAATGTTACTATCATCAACAAATTGTAATAAGTCCCTTAAAAATTGCTCCCTTGACCCGACTATATATCCACGAAGTAGAAAGTCTATTCGTATTTCATTTGCGGTGTCGAACAAGCTTTTTTCACGCCCAATAATTTGGTTGTATGTATTGGAAATCGTAAATACGTTTACAGTATTACTTACTAAACTGACAGTGTAAAATATTATAAACAAAAAAAGATAGGTAATAAGCCCAAACATAGTATAAAACAGTCCTATACAAATTAATGGTTTATTGCTATATAGAATTATATGTAGTAATAAGAAAGTAAAGATCCCAATTCCAATATTAAATGCTAAAAATTCGAAACTTACTAGTATTTTTTCAACTGTTCCTTTTCCGTTTATTTCTTCTATTAATTTAACTACGTTAACTTCCAATTTCCCAACAATAACAGCTATTCCTGCTAAAATAATGCCAATCATGCCAATAAAGGAGGAAGCAATATAGATGGTTATGTTTTGAAATGGAACTGAATAAGTATGAAAATTGCTATAAATCTCAAAATATCTTATTAAGAAAAGGCTAAATAGTGTCAATAAAATAGAAATCTTACATTCAAACTCTTTAATGTTAAAATAATCACACCATTTATTGTGGTTCGTAAATTTATTTATAATACCCATAACAACTACCTCTCTAAGATTTTAGGAAAAGCGCATTCATTTTTCCCTTGCATAATTGAGCAAATGTATATATACTATTTGGCTTTTCCTCCAATGTATCTTTAATAGGTCTATTGTTCTTTGTTGTATAGAATCGACCACTTTTACTCCAAGCATCCACGGTTAAATATCCATTCTTAATTGCGTCTTTAGTAGACAATTCTGAATGTATCTTACCCACATTATCTAGTTCGTCTTTTATACCTGTTGCATCTAAATTTAAACCACTTGCAGTTTTAGAAATAAACAGAGTACTCTTGGTTGTAATATTACCTTCATTATAAGACACCAATAATTCCTCGCCATTTAGGTTAATTTTATTTAAAAGTTCGCTGTTAGGATTTGGTGGTATTATCTGGATAATCAATTTTTCTAATTTACCTAACTTTTTAAGTTCACTTTCTATTTCTTCAAGGTTTAAACCTTCATTACATAAAGATATTTTGAAATAATATTTTTCATCTTCTGTTGACATACATTGATTCAACAAATTTTCAAAGGCTAAATTGAATTGATTATAACCAAATCTATTTGTTCTATAAAAGGCAATAGTTTCTTTATAAACATCAAAATAAAATTGTATTACCTCAGTATTTTCTACTGGAATCTTAGTTAATTCACCTGTTATTTCATTTAACTCATTTACGAACAAATTACTTTTTTTTACTAAATTACCAGTTATTGCATAATTAAAACTAGCATCCATTTTTTCAATTGAGTTAAATCTATAATTAGCTTTATACACAAAGCTTTCCCCGTCTTCGTGAGTTCTTAGTTCCTCTTGTTCAAATTCAATATCTTCTCTTATGTTAATTAGTATTAACTCCTGTATCTGTTTTAGTTTTTCAGGGGCTTCATATACGTTAAAAATATGAGAGTTTACATTGAGTTTAGAGAAATACAATGTTATTGACATAATAATCTTCTCCCCTTTGTTATTACATTTTGAAAAATAATAACTATTTGTATGGAAACAAATGTTAAAACAACTTTCTCAACATTAATTCAACATTTTACCTAAATATTCCTGCCATAAATACAATATCAGAAAATAATAAAACCAGAACGTCAAGTACGTTCTGGTAGTCGATATTCACCCAAACCAACTTTCCCAATCACTTGTTTAGCACTTCAAGTTATGAATTATGACGTTTTGGAATGTCCCTAAAGTACTTGCTTTTAAGTGATCGGCAGAATCCCCCCCGATGCTAGAGGCGGAACAACGGTAACAGAAATTCCCTCTCAATTCAGCACACCTTTAACCAATGCCTCAATTCTTCTCCCTTAAAATTTCTTTGACCTTATGCCCTCCTCTTTCTTAAAAATTATATCGTTGACGACTGTGGTAGTTTGAGAAACAACGATTATCGTGACTCAGGATAAATAGTATAACATCAATCATACAGCACTTGACAGCAAAAGAGGATACCCCACCCAAGAAAGCACCCTCTGTTCAACATAACTACTGCAATTAAAATTTCATGGGATATTTTCTAGATTTTGGTTACACTGTAGATATCGCCAAATATTTACGTATGAAACCCATATAGCCCTTTACACAAATACGACGAAAATCTGCGTAAGTTAAAGTAATTGTGTATATTCTCTCTTGCCTTTGTCTTAGTTTAAACTGTTCACGGGTCTCTGCAAGTGTTAAAAAATTCATCAACGGGATATCCCCATCACAAAAATGAAAATCCCAAAAATTACCTTCATGAGCAAACATATTTCTAACTTCATTTATCATTTTGGCAAATATCTCAATACTAACGTCCGTATTAAAACTCCAATCTATTTTTTCACCAGTTCTCCTCTCTAATTCCTCATGTGATTCGTGATCTTGTCGGAAAACATTAAACCTTGCGTCAGCCAAACTTCTCTTTATGTTTTTTTGGATATGCTCTCTATCCTCTTCTGATATATGGTTTTCAAAAAAGTCTATAACCATAGTTAATTTATTTTGACCGTCTTCGGGGTTGGCTAATACGTATAATGCTTCAATACAAACCACCAAAAAGAAAATCTTCAGCCCATCTTTGCCCTTTCTAATTATCTCAATATCATCAGCAAGTTTTACCAGCCATTCAACGATGTTAATCATTTTTCTGGGAATATTACTTTCTTGATAGAAAAGAGCTTCCCTTATGAAAGCTTCTAATTCTACGTAGTCTTCTGAGAATTCCTGATAGAACTCAAGTAGCTCAGGGAGTAGTTCTTCATTGCTTTTAACTTGGATGAACTGACAATATAACTCGTCTTTGAGTTCCTCGTCATTCGAGCTGATTACAGAATTGAGGTAGTCACATGATACCCCTATCTTTGAAGCCATTTCTTCATGGCTAATTCCCAAATCGCTTAATATTTTGTCTAAATTAAACATCCTTCGTTTCTCCTAAAAATCGTTTATGGAATCATACCCACTTCTCGAAAGTACTTTCTTCTCCCAAACTAAAACAACTAACATTTTTATCACTTAATCACTTATAATAACATACACTTCATAAATTAATTGTCGGAAATGGAAATACTCTGGAAGATAAAAAGTATACTTGCAGTTATTTTAAATAACACTAATTACCTAAGTCAATGTAGGATAGTTCACTCCATTAAACCCAGGTATTCTCAGTAATAATTTACTGAAGATCTGACTCGCTATTAAACCTGCCTTCACGAAAAAAGGTAACACAATGAAAGATGACCTGAGAGGCAGAGCTATTCTTGAGCAACTACTCAATTAGTTTGTCGTCAATAGTAAACTTCTTACTTATCACGATTATTCTTCTCCTTCTTCTTCCATCCTAAAACCTAGTTCTGTGAATATATGAAGTTACTAACTTGATTTAGGGAATAAACTTGCTTTTGCTAAAAAATTGACGAATGCAGGAATATTAATTATTAATGTAATTTCCATTTATATGCAGGATTTTCAATGATACTTCTCGAATAATAATTTTAAGGTTGTTTTTTTTGAATGCCATTTGACCGTTTGTAAATTCAAAGTTTGACTCACTATGTATTGATCCTGACTTATATTGGCAATGCTAACCTTAAGACATATTTTATTTTATAACTCACAAAAAATTTAGGGAGTGTTTTGGATGTTACCAGAATCCTTTACCTTTCAAGAAATATATAAATTTAAAGGGCCTTCGCTTTTGCGAAGGTCCTTTAAATTTATTGACTATTGTCAATAAGTAATTTTCTTACTCTTAAATATGTATATAAATCGTTCTCAAATACCCTAGTATCTCCGTCAAAATGAGTTCCATATGGCTCCTATCCAATGATCGTCTTCTATATATCTGATGGAAAGTTAGTTTCTATTAAGGTTTTGAGGAATACAACTGCATTTGAACTTACCTGAGTTTTAATCTCTGATGTTTAGTGTGAGGCAAATAAATGAAATTCGACTTTTGGGCTAGTTGGTAATGCAGTAATACCTTCTTCGTTGTTGTATTTATATCCTGATTTTGATGGTAAGACTATCCTATAAAGGAGGTCCAAAATGAACATGTACGCTCTAGTTTCTAGGGATACAGCCCCAGTCCTAATTCCTGAAATGTATCCCGATCTAAGTTTGAGTATTATGGAAAACATTAACCAATTTCTTAGTAATAAAGCTTACTTATATTCAGAATCACAATTATATGCTTATGTTACAATTTTACCCAAAACTTTTATAGAGTTTAGTGTTGAAGACATTTCCGATGTTTCCTCAGAATTTTTTGAGAAATGGCTGATTACATTTAGTAGTAGTAAAGCAAAACAAACCATTGCCAACAGAATTTCAATATTATCTTCTTTCTTCAACTATTGCATTGAAGCCAATATACTTACAAAAAGTCCTATTTTACGTAAATTTCGCTGTAAAATTCCCATTCATACTGTAAGAATTCTAGATGAAAAGGAATATCAAAAAGTTAAAAGAGAAGCTGAAAATCTTCCTATCCTAAGCCGTACAGTTTTTGAGGTTTTTGATTCAAGTGGAATCAAATGCAATGAGTTAATCAGTTTAAAGCTAAAGGATCTAGACTTTGAAAATAGACTGGCAACTATAACAGGGAAAGGTAAAAAGAAGACCAGAGTTGTTCCATTATCTTATATAGCCATTTATTTACTGCGAGAAATAACTAGCAATAAAAGTATTAATGATTATGTATTTAGCATTAAGAAAGGCAAGTGCATACACCGTTCCACTGCATTAAGTATGATAAATTACCTGGGGCAAAAAGCAGGGTTGGAGATTTCCTTATTTCCAAGTATGTTAAGAAATGGTTTTTCCTCTAGATTATTTCTTCAAGGATTGATACTTGAAGAAATACGAGAAATACTTGGGAATAAATCTATTCAAAATACCAGAGAAGATATTGATAGCATCGAAATATCTATGCAATATTATTATGATAAGGTGATGACTAATAAGTGAACAAGGAAGAAGCAAAGCGGTTGTTTATTGAAATTAATGCTGTTCATTACAGCCCGAATACTTTAAGGCCGTATACTATCACTATTAATCAATTTTTAGATTTTTTCCCAGAAATTGATTTAGTTGAAGATTTCACTTCTAAACATGTCTCAGATTACTTTAATCATTTTATGAATTTAAAGTATCAACCCAGTGGTATAAGGAATAAATATTTTGTACTTAGTTCATTTTTCTTGACTCTCATTGAAAGCGGTATAATTAATATAAACCCTATGTGCTCATTTTGTCCCCCAAAAGAACATCAAAATATTATGCCTATTGTATCTTTTCAAATTATGGATAAATTACGCGAAGCAACAAATAACAATCTTAGGGATAGGACTGTTATTGAATTACTTTGGGCTACTGGGGTAAATGTCAGAGAATTATGTAACATGACACTTTCCGATATGCATCTTGAAGGCAGGTATATTTGCTTACCAAATAACCGAAAAGTGCTCTTTACTACTTCCTGTAGGAAATATCTTTATGACTACATAAGGGAAAGAAATAATTCATCACCACTTTCTCCGTACCTATTTCCATCCAGTAATTCAGAGCCTCTTACATCTCAATCAATTAGGGAAATTATTAAAAAGTATTGCAGAGTTGCAGGAATTAAGATTAATATTACACCACTTTCTTTTAGAAGAAGTTTCGCCGCAATCCTTTTTGATAATAAAGTGCCAATAGAATTTATCATTAAATTTTTGGGGCATCGTGATTCAAAAACTACATATCGATATAAGATTTATGCCGATTTTTTAGAGGATATACTATAAAATCATACAGAATACCAATAATTTGAAATTATTGGTATTCTGGTTTTTGCCCGAACATCTTAGTATATTGACCATATGATAAAAGCCATTTCCTCACCAATAAATAGATGTGGAAGTGGCTTTTTATCATATAGTCATTTCGTCTAGACTTCTAAAATATCCTAAATATTCATGTTCTAGATGTCATACTTTAACTTATGGACACTCCAATTATTTTTCGAACATTATCTTTTATGTTGCTACTCAGTGTCAGATAATCTTAACAAATTGATATGAATGGATATAGCCTGAAGCGAATCGTTTTCGAATAAAAATAACGGGTTCTACCCACGGCTCTTTGCTTGCTTAGAATTCATTGACTATAGTCAATGGCTAAATTAATAGCTTTACCACACGAATTAATTTTAAACATTAAAATGTATAACTTGGTGTAATTATGTAAATAATATCCATATGAGGCAGGTTTATCATTAACATCTTCAGATCTCTCTTTAAGGATAAATCTGCTAGAAGCTGAACCCAAGTCGTTTGGAACACGTTTTACCCCATAAGCTATCAATGTAATCATCCAGCGAGTAAGTAAATCGCATGAACAAAACTATTATAAGGTGGTTCTGGAAATGGCAGGAATTTTATCATATTTCACTTCTAGTGAATTGTATTATCAAATCGATAGCAAATTTACTTTAAAGGGTCCCCCAAATAATTGGGGGACCCTTTAATTCATCAATGCAATTATTTTTTACAAAAACCTAAATATACTCTATTTTCAAGACCTTATCATGAGAGTATCCAAAATACTGAGGGGAGATAATTTCATGAAAGCTTATAAAACTAACCCATCATATACCGATGGTGTTGAAAATGATAATGAGTTGGCTGAATTCTTGATAGATTCAATAAGGGCGAAAATCGAAAACCTTTCAATTCGTGACCGAGCTTACTTTGAATTGAACCTGATCACACCACCTATTGAACCACTAGAATTCATTAACCTGAACGTTTCTGATATAGATGTTGAACGCAGACTTGTCAGAATAAAAACCAGTCGGGGAACATTTTATTACGCAATCAGCAAGAAAGGTAGTGTATTGCTAGAACAGATGATTGATCCAATGGCAAAAGGGCATAATCCCCTTTTTGCTAACGAATTTGGCGAAAGGTTATCTTTGTATCAGTTCTGGTTAATTAAAAGGGAAATATGGATCGATATTATTCTACATGTCTACGGTGAAATAGGCTAAGTTATACGTTTCTAGCCAAGTTTCTTAACCTGTAAAAAGTCAGATTGTTTTACAACCAAATTGTAATGAATTTTTTAAGGAGGGTTAATCGATGCAATCGTCTTCTGAACTTAATGGTTCAAGTGAAAGATCACTGGAATCCGAACAAACTCGTGAATTCCTTCTTCTTCTTATCAGACAGAAAATTAAGGACTATCCCCTTAGTGACAGAGCCATATTCGAATTATCTTACAATACTAATATCTCAAGCACAGAACTCATAAACCTTAACACCTCGGACGTTGATTTTACGAGGAAAATTGTCAGAATTGATAGGGGTAATGAAACAGAGTTAATTCATATAACGGATAATTGTGTCTCTTTACTTGAGGAAATGTGTTCAATGATTATCTACGGTGATTCTCCACTATTTTTAAATAGTAAGGGTGAGCGTATTAATTTAAGTAACTTGTGGTTTATTAAAAGGAAATTTTCGATTGAAATATACCCCGATCCATAGTGTTTGAAATTTACATAATTCACTTTGTATCTACTAGTTGTTTCAAAAATAAATATGGAGGAATGAAAATGAAAAGAAGTTATCCCCAAAAAGATGGATATTCAATAAAGGATATTCGTGCGTTAATACAGTGTCAGTGTGATCACAATGTACCCATTAACAATATTAGAACAGTTTCATTAATTGACAGCCATGTTGATATATTGAAACTTTATATGGCGACAGGGGTTCGTCAGGGTGAAATTACCAAGTTAAACTTAAATTCCTTCGTCTCCAAATTCTAGTAAAGGTGGTTATAAAAATGTCAAAAATCTCGTTAGACTTTGTTTCCTGTAAAAAGTGTCCTCGTCTCTATATCTATTTAGTCCAAAGGGTCCCTCATATGATGGGGGACCCTTAAACATTCTTGTAAATTATTTTTTACAAAATCCTAAATGTATTCTATTCTCTTGAGCATTATTTAAAGAGCCAAAATTGATTCATTAATCTATTGATTTAGTATCAGTAGGTTTCATTCCAAAACTACGAAAAGCAATTTAAGGGGGACACTTAACCATGTGCAAAACTGAAATTTTGGCCGAAAAACTAACAATAATTCAGAAATATATAACTTCTACTAAAAGCAATGGGAAATCTCCATTAACGATACAAGCCTATGAAAGGTTCTTGATCAAGTGTTTAACTGCCATAGATAAGTCCGTTTCTGACATAACCCGAGAGGATATTTTGCAATGGTTCGAAAGGTATTGTCTGGGTAAAAAGACCAAAACCATTAGACAACGTATTACTATCTTATCCTGTTTCTTTAACTTCTGTGTAAGGAGACATTTCATAGTTAAATCACCAATTACTAAGCGGATGAAAAAGAAACGGCAACCTAGTGTAATGCCGACAACTCATCTAACCAATCCCGAAACCGCAACTCTAAAAAGGGTCGCTGAAAGTTCAAATATTCGTGACCGATGCATATATGAGTTACTTTTGACAAGTGGAATACGAAGGAATGAACTAACCAGGCTTAACATCTCTGATCTACACCTAGATTCTCAAGTTGCAAAAGTGAAGGGTAAAGGGGATAAGGGACGAGTAGTAAGTTATTCTTTGGAAACGTCCTATCTTCTAAGACGATTAATTGCTAATCGCCCCGAAGAAGATCCATTATTCATTAACAAAAATAATGAACGAATTTCCGATAAACATATTTGGCGAGTATGTAATAAGCTTGGCAAGAAGTCTGACATTCGTCAGCATGTGCATCCCCATAAAGTGAGGCATTATTACGCTACGAATGCAATTTCGCAAGGTATGAATATCCTCAAATTGAGGGACTTACTGGGTCATAACAAGGCAGTCACAACAATGATTTATGTTGATATTTCTAACGATGATTTGAAAATAGCTTATGATGAAGGAATGAGAAGACATGGATAAAATAGTTATGATGGATTTGGTTCGGACGGGACCGTATCCTCAGATACCTAAGAAAGTAGTCCCTACTTTGAGTGAGAGTACATTATCCGCTATCAATGATTTTCTGAGAGCCAAAGCGTATAGTTCCCGAAAGAAAACACTTTACGAATACTTAGTCTTTATTCCAAAGGCACTTACTCAAATCGGGGTTTACGCTATATCCGATATAACCAAGGAGGATATTCGCAATTGGATAAACGTTTATCTTGATAAAAAATCGAGAAATGTTCAGTGCCACTCTATCGGTTACCTTGCTACGTTTTTTAGGCACTGTCAAAAACGAGGGTTCATAAGTGAGTTTCCAATAACCAGAAGAATGAGGATAAAAGCTCCACCTTCTCGGGCCAGAAATCTTGATGAATATGAATATTCGAAGGTGAAAAAATTATCTGAGACCTTAACTCTGCAAAAACGATTAATAGTTGAGTTCCTCGATTCTACGGGTGCTCGTTGCGGAGAACTACTTAAACTTAAGGTTAGTGATATTGATTTTGCGACTTGCGAAGCAACAGTGGTGGGCAAAGGCGGAAAAACCAGAACCATAAGATTTTCTAAAGAATGCTCATATTTGTTTAAGGAGTTAATCAAACAACGAGAATCCGACCAAGACTACGTTTTTAGGAGTCCAACTGGAAAAGAAATGTACCCTCAATATATCCAGGAATTTGTTTCAAAACTGGGAAAAGATGCTGGTCTCAAAAGTTCGCTTATCCCCCATAAATTTCGCCATTCGAAAGCAACCCGAGAAGTTGCTAATGGAAGATTACTCAAGGAGGTAAGTGAAATGCTCGGACATCGATTTCTGGTGACCACAATGATTTATGTACATCTTATATCTCAAGATGTCAAAACAGCTTACGAAAGGGCGATGGAAAGTCATGACAAAAGATGAATCGTTACTTCTGTTCGAACAAGGCAATAAACTTCATTGGACCGCTAAAACAATGGGAGATTACCTCATAAACATTAAACAGTTCTATAATTATTTCCCTGCTATTCCCAATGTTGAAGATTTCACACCTGACCATGTGGAAGAGTGGTTAAACTACTTAAATGAGGAAACGAAATTGAAACCAACTTCCCGAAGATTGAAATATGCCTCGGTAAAGGCAATGTATGTTTATCTTAATGAGGAAACGAACATTTCAGTAAATCCTACCATTGGAGTTAAAGCACCTTCTCCAGTGTGTGGTATTTTACCTGTAATTGACCGACACTCGATGTTTCAACTTAGGGAAGTGATGAAATATAACCCTAGAGATAGGGCTATTCTTGAAACACTTTACGCAACAGGAGTTAGGGTACGAGAGTTATGCGATATGCAAATTAGCCACCTTCACGAAGATACCAGAGAAATTGATATTCCAAAAGGGAAAGATGAAAAACCTAGAGTGGTCTTGATCACGCCCCGCTGTTTGGAGTGGATTAATAATTATAAAACTACGAGGAATGACGATAACCCTTATTTATTTATTACCCAAAGTAAAGGACCGTTTCATCGACAGAGTATCTGGATGTTATTGAAAGGTTATAGCACATTAGCAGGGTTAAAGAAAAATGCTAACCCCCATGCATTTAGACGGACGTTTGCGACAATCTTGTATAAAAATGGAGTCTCTATCGAGAAAATTTCAAGGTTGATGGGGCATCGATTCATTACCACGACGGAACGATATATTAAAATTGATTATGTAGGCTTAATTTAAGGATGCTTAATTGCATCCTCCTTTTTATATCCACTAGTTTATTAATTTACGGGAAAGGGGGCAATGTCCGATAACATTCATCAGGTCATAAGATACTTTTCACAGGTAAGCCCTGTATCCCCTGCTACGCAAGGGATACAGGGCTTTTTTTGTCGTTTTGTTAGATAATATAATAGATATTATGTAAAGTAGAGTATTTAATACCGTGGGAGGGTAAGTGCTAAATAGTCCGATAACCTTAATTTTGCCGTAATCAGGTTATCGGACTATTATTTGTGTCAGTGTGTTTCGCAGGATTGATTGTAGGCTGAAACTACTGCCGAGTTTTGCAGAGTGAGTTTTTTAATTGGCTAGTAATCAGTTCCGATTTTTCTGGCTCGTTTTGCTATTGCACTTAAATTAATCGGCTTAGGCTTTGTCCGAGCAAAAACCAGCCTCCAGAATCCTCTGTAAGGCTTTGAGGATGCTAGTCCAGTGTGTAATCCATCTAATCTACAAAACCCATGGTGATAGGCCTTAGTATGGTCATATTTCACTAAAAAGACACTATTAAGGTACTTAGAATGAATATGGTTATTAACCGATTTGACCGATTGAGATTAAACATGTTCAAACGAGGTTCTAATTATTTACAAAGAGCCACATTTGTTTCCGTTTTAACTATGCACTAAATGCCTATTTAACGCATAGTTAGTATTGCAAGTTGTTCCATGAAAAACTCAGAATAAGCTTATGCTTTTGTATAAGTCCCTTAACATCCCAATTCTCACCAAGTCCTTGTGATCTCTTGTTTCATCGTTTTCACTATTGCACCTCTACTCGGAGTAAATTACTTATGTATCTATATCCTCCCTCCTACCCTTCTGACCGAACTTTGCTAAAAAACAGCTTTTCTTGTTAAACTTTTCCAGTCAACAAAGGAGTTTGCTTAAGCTGAATCATTGCTTCTTCGTTACTACTTAGGCGTTCACAAATACCACTACTATGTGCTACCGTGGTAGCATGACCGAATTAAAGCAAAGCTACGTTCGTTTTTGAAATCCGCATCATAATTAAGGAGATACCTTCCGGCATCCCCGACAGTTTGAATAGGAAACGATCATTTTATGTCTCAGGTACAAAGGGATTTCCTTGGAACGCATTGACCAATGATCCCATGACGTTCTGCCCATGCTTTCTGGCAGTTGATATGTAGCTGCGTATTCTGCTAAAAACCTTAGCTCCTTTTGATCCTCTGAAACAGCCAGATATCTTTTGTCGCAATTTTTGCATTCTCAGATCCCTTTCGGCAAGGTTATTATCGAAGAGAACCTCAAAATCGAACATGAATGCTAAGGTTTCAATGTCGTACTTTTGAAGATTCAAGAGCAGGTTCAAAGCTTTACTATGCTTAGGTTTACCTATTTTCTTAGAGAGGATCTTGGGACTTTTTTCGTCATCTTCTAGGATTCCCTCTTTAATGATAAGATGATACTTTTTCATCCAACCGTCTATTTGAAGGGTGTCCATAAAGGTCAATCCCATGGTGGCCAACTCTTCCACTCGCTTTTTTAGCCCCGTTGCTGAATCGCCCCTTGCCTCGTGGTGTCCAAAACATTCTCATCGAGGATCTTACAAGCCAAATGAACTTGGATGCAAAGACCAGCGTTCTAGCTTCCCGCGCCCTTGGGGCTCTCTTACTTTCGTATGTTGAACTTTGAGTCAATACAAGAAATTTGGTTTGAAAGGGTTAGAATCGAAGGTTCGTATGGGCTAAATTAGAATTAATATCCACCCATAAACATATAAGCAACAACATAATATTTACCATCGATTAGCTTGAGAAGACAGATACCATTAGTTTCAAAATTAGAAGATTTTTTCTCATAGGTGCCATTAACGCAAAATCCAATATCGGCATAAAATATACTCTGATACCCCTTAAACCACAAAATTTTGCAAACTAAATAATTCTAAAAGAACCTATAACTTTATTAGCAAAATCCGAAAAATCAGAAGGCATTAATTCTTCATGTAATTCTTCACTCATATTAATGCTATGCGACCAACAAAACAAAACACCGTTCTTAGTGCCAAGAATAATTTGTTCTGGACCAAGTTCATCTTTCGAGCCATTATATGTTGCAATGCTAAAGATATACTCCTTAAATTTACCTTTGTACAAGAAATTTATAAAATGATAGTCAGAATCGTCTTTTTCTTCAACTACATACTTGCCATTCCAAGATTCCGGTATGTTTATTGTAAACCCATAACCGCCAGCAGTATTTCTGTACGTAAATTGATTGTTGTTAACTGAGTTCACTTGTTCAGTTTTTTGCGTTTCTTGTACTTTTTTGATTTGTTCTAGGGTATTTGTATAATCACTTTTTAGCTTTAAAGCATCTTGATTATTCGGATCAACTTTAAGAACCTGCTCTAATAAATCCAACGCAGTTTGATGACCCTTAATTAACGCAACATCTTTAGCCTTTTGAAGAGTTACATCTACAAATGTCTTCTTACAATCACCAATCTTCGCCTGTGCATCTGTATACCTCTCTGTATCCTCTTTAATTACCTTCTGGAATGAATCTACCGCTTCTAGGTATTGCTTATCACCCATTTGTTTAATCCCTTGGTCAAAACTAGCTTTAGATGCATTAATGGCTTTAGCAGATTCTAAATCGGTATTAAATTGTTTAACATCTTTATTGGGATCAATTTGACTAATTCCTTTGAGGATAGTATTAGCGTTATCTAAATTACCCTCTTTCATATAAACATTAAATAATGCTTCCCTAGCAGGAATATTACTTTGGTCTATCTCAATAACCTCTTTAAGTACAGCTTCAGCCTTATCAAATTCTTTGGTCGCTATATAAGCATTACCCAATCCGAGTCTAGCAGGGATGTTTTTAGGTTCAATTTCAATAACTTTTTCAAAGGCTAATATAGCTTCTTGATATTTGCCATCTTGTAGATACTTATTACCAAGGTTTAACTGACACTCTGCCCGGGCAGTAGGTGTATTGGTTGCATACGCTACCCCTCCACCGATAAGCAGAACTAGAACTGCGGTTATAATAATTACTACTTTCTTGGATAACTTCATTTCCGCCACTTCTTTCCTAATTTGGACTCATAATCTACGTTAGAAATTTCTAGTTACACAGAAAGATTTTATATAATATCGCTCGCTAGTTACCGGTAAATGCTATTTATAATTCATTAGTTCTTGTTCTGACAATTTAGCCCCTGTTTTAAAGCGTAAAAGACTCCTGGTTGTCTTTCCGTCAACAATAACTTGACGAATGATCGCGTACCCGCTGGCACCTTTCTCAGAATAACGTTTCGTTTGATTTGACCATTTTTCAATAGGGTCTAATCGTTCCACGCTATCCCAACTAAAGTCATCAATTTTCCCATCAATAAAATCGTAAATTGTAAATTTCACATACATTACTCCGTCACCTAAATCGTTCATTCTGTCAAATTGCATTGATGATAGGTACGCCCCTCTTCCCCCGGCTTCTAAAAAATAGTACCCATTCTCATAAAAACCAACAGTGTCTGTAGTTCCACCATTAAACAAATGTGTATATTCTGGCTTTTTATTTGGAATAACGCCGAACATGTCTTTAATATATTGATCCACTTCTTTCGCCAAAACAGGCGTAAATGGCATACCGTCTTTTTGTTTTGCTGGAACCCCATCTACCTTTGAGTAGCTTGGACCAAGATAGGCATTCATATTAAAAATAGCAAAGTAGAGTAATTCCTCATCACTAGCTTTATTGGCATCAAAGTTATCAAAACCTTGGCTAAAGTTTGTCATATAGCTAATCAATTCTTTTTTTTCTTCATTGGTTTTTATTGGATAGATATTGTAAACCTTTAAATAATCCTTTTTTAGCTTCAAAGCATCTGGATTATTAGGATCAATTTTTATAATCTGTTCAAGATAATCCAAAGCTGCTTTATAATCTTTATTTGAGGCAAAATCTTTTACTTTTTTGAGGGCACTGTCCACAAATGCTTTTTTACAATCCACAGATTTAACCTGAGCATCAGAGTACCTTGCTGTATCCTCCTTAATTACTTTTTGGAATGAATTCATTGCATCGAGATATTGTTTATCGTTCATTTGTTTAACGCCTATGTTATAACTCGCTTTTGAAATACTTATTGCTTTAGCAGATTCCAAGTCATTATTATATTTACTAATATTTATTTTGGGGTCGATATCAGTGATATCTTTTAAAACACCATCTACAGCATCCAAGTTACCCTCTTTTGCATAAACTTTAATTAACTCTTCCCTGGCAGGAATGTTACTTTTTTCAATATTAATAACTTCTTTTAAAACATCCTCCGCCTTTGATAATTCGTTAGTAGCAATATAAACATTTCCTAATCTTAACCTTGCAAGAATGTTCTTCGGATCAATTTGGATAACCTTCTCGAAGGCTAAAATTGCTTCTTGGTATTTGCCTTCTTGCAGATACTTATTACCAAGATTTAGTTGGCGTTCTGCCCTCGCAGTTGGTGTGTTTGTTGCATATACTGTGCCTCCACCTATAATGAGGATTAAAGCAGTAGCAATAATAATTACTAACTTCTTAGATGATTTCACTTTCCTCCCCCTCACGAATATTTCTTTTTTATTTAAGTTTCTGCATATTTTTATGTTTTTGTTTAGATAAGAATCAAAGGACAAGACTCGATTTAGATCAATTGACTTTCCGATCAGACACAAAATGGAATACATTATTTGCCTGATCCAGCTTCCATGTAGAGTGATGCACTGAGCCGTCGCCACCATGATCAAAAACAACCATGTTCTCAAAAGTATCTGCTCCGGTTTGAACAAACCATGAACTATTGCCATCCCCATAATCTTCTATTTCCCAATCCGAATAGTTTTGGCCTACAAACTTGATTGGGGTTAGTTCATTGTTCTTAATATAGAAAACAGATATCGAAAACGCAGAGGAAGTCATCGGTCTGCTTACAATTATTAAGTCTGGCTGATTAGATTGCTTATTTTCGAAGAAGCGTACTTCATGATTGCTCATATTAAACGTATGTTTCTCTGAAAATATCCCTTGTTGATAAATTTGTAATTGATCGCTACCTTGTTTCATATACCCAATCTTAAAATTGCCTATCTTTAGCAAATCTCCACGATTATTAGTCTGCACTGGTTCATCATCATATTTTGTTACCACATCATCCGCATAAATAAACACCTTATAAATTTGGTTTTGGGTATCCCTCATATCAGAATGAACAATGCTTTGCGCCAAATATTTATTTTGAATAACCTTATTCGTGTATTCGCTCTTCAAATTTAAAGCTTCCTGATTATTTGGATCAACCTTTAAAATCTGTTCAATTAAATTCAAAGCAGTTTGATAATCATTGTTTGCTGCCGCATCTTTGGCTTTTTGTAGAGTAGTATCTATGAATGCTTTCTTGCAATCACTAGTTTTCGTCTGAGCATCAGTGTATCTCTCAGTATCTTCTTTTATCACCTTTTGGAAAGAATCTACTGCCTCAAGATATTGCTTATCACCCATTTGCTTAATCCCTTGGTCATAGCTAGCCTTTGATACACTAATAGCTTTTGCTGACTCCAGATCAGTGTTGAATTGTTTAACATCTTTATTGGGATCAACTTCGCTAATTCCTTTGAGGATAGTCTTTGCATTATCCAAATTACCCTCTTTCAAATATACATTAAATAATGCTTCACGAGCAGGAATATTGTTTTGGTCTATCTCAATAACTTCTTTCAGCACTGTTTCCGCTTTAGTAAATTCCTTTGTAGCAACATAAACCTTACCCAACCCGAGTCTTGCGGGGATATTCTTCGGTTCAATCTGAATCACTTTTTCGAATGCTAGAATTGCCTCTTGATATTTTCCATCTTGCAGGTATTTGTTGGCTAGTTTTAGTTCTCTATCTGCTCTAGCAGTTGGTGTGTTTGTTGCATAAGCCACTCCACCGCCAATTACGAGTACCAAGACTGTTGCAATAATAATTATTAACTTCTTAGATAATTTCACTTTTCTCCTGCCCCCATTATCTTTTGATATTTGATTTATAGTGCATTCCGTAATATCCATAATATTCTACATCTTCCCTCATATTCCTCTGAGCATAAATATTATTTAGTAGGGCAGATTGATTTAATTTATGAATGTTTACCTAATGGGTCTCACATGGTAGACTATTTGATACGGATTTGAGCATCTTTGAGTAATGAAGTCAATATCAAAAAAGTTGTTCATTCTAATTTGATTGAACAACTTTTTTGATATTTATCGGATTATATAGCAATATATATATCAATCATATATTTGAATGGATTAACTCTTCTTTCTCTGTTGAAACAAATTTCTGCGTGTGTCCAATACTGTCTTAATGTGGTCACGAATTCTTCCTCAATAATAAAACTCTGGTATAAGAGGTTTAATAATGAAGGGAATAATAAATGCTATATAAAGCTTAAAACATAAGTGAATCAGTTTTTTACCTACAGCCCACCAATGATAAGTTATTGTTACCTCTTTCAATGTGAAATCAAACTTATTTCCCTACAAAAAAGGTGTAACCAGAACGGTCACACCCAAATTCTATTTACACAAAATTAGATCAATAACTTCTAAAGTTATTTTGTTAACATAAAGGTTCCAAGCTCCCCATCTCTTGGATATGTCCAGTAAATTTTGCCTTTGTACCTTGAGTTATTGAGATCAATCGTTCCTTTCATATCAACCATACCATAATTGGCAGGTTCCTTTATCCATTGTACCCCTGCTAAGTTTAGTGTTTGAAGCTTAGGATCATACGTGCCTAACATCTTATAGCTTCCTTCAGGAGAAGTCGGATTATTAACAGACGGTCCAAAACTAAATATTGCTTGATAATTACCATTATCATCTACTTTGGTCACTTTTAAGACTAAAGATCTTGCTCCACTACCGGCATCATATGAACCATTCCATTCACCAGTTGGCACATCTGAAACTATTGGTGTTGGTGTTGTAATAACACTACTATTCGATCCTTTTGTTAACATAAAGGTTCCAAGCTCCCCATCTCTTGGATATGTCCAGTAAATTTTGCCTTTGTACCTTGAGTTATTGAGATCAATCGTTCCTTTCATATCAACCATACCATAATTGGCAGGTTCCTTTATCCATTGTACCCCTGCTAAGTTTAGTGTTTGAAGCTTAGGATCATACGTGCCTAACATCTTATAGCTTCCTTCAGGAGAAGTCGGATTATTAACAGACGGTCCAAAACTAAATATTGCTTGATAATTACCATTATCATCTACTTTGGTCACTTTTA
>LOEW01000261.1 GCA_001516045.1 Desulfosporosinus sp. BRH_c37 | reverse complement strand
GAAAAAATCATTCACCTCAAGGAGCTGAATGAGCAGGCTGAAGCCTCGGCCTGTGAAGATGTCTCGCCCAATAAGCTTAAAACCATTCTGAATCTTTGGGCGATCAAAAACTGGATCAAACGACAGACGACACCCCATTCCAAAAATCATCTGGCCGTGCTGGCGCTGTTTGATTCCGAAACCTTGACAGCCAAGCTGGAAAAACGATATGATATTGCCCAATTCATTTTGACTGAGCTTTATGATCTTAGTAAAGCAGACTCAGATACGGAGGAAAGCAGTCAGGAGGAAGTGCCGGTTGCTTTTTCTGTTTTGGAATTGAAAGATAACTATGCTAATCGATCGATCCATCCTCTTTCGGAGCAGCGCGACGACGGAAGAGATCGAGGATGCTCTGTTCTATCTTTCCAGAATCGAAGCCTTGAAGATCGAGGGCGGCTTTATGGTAGTGTATAATGCGCTGACGATTGAGCGGCTGGAGAAGGACAACAAAAAGCGTTACAAATTAGAGGATTACTCGAGGCTGGAAGAGTATTACCAGCAGAAAGTCCAGCAAATCCACATTGTCGGAGAATATGCCCGGAAAATGATCAGGAATTATCGAGAGGCCCTGCAATTTGTGGATGATTATTTTAAGCTGAATTACACGTCATTTCTGCAAAGATATTTTCCGGGCAGCCGTCAGGACGAAATTAAACGCAACATTACTCCCTCCAAGTTCAAACAGCTGTTTGGCGAATTATCCCCGACCCAACTAAACATCATCAAGGATAAAACATCGAAAACCATAGTCGTCGCCGCCGGACCGGGAAGCGGTAAGACGCAGATTCTGGTGCATAAGCTGGCGTCCCTGCTCTTAATGGAAGATGTCAAGCATGAGCAATTGCTGATGGTGACCTTTTCCAGGTCGGCTGCCACGGAATTCAAAAAGCGTTTGTTAACCTTGATCGGCAATGCTGCCCACTTCATCGAGATTAAAACCTTTCATTCCTACTGCTTTGACTTATTGGGCAGAGTGGGATCCCTGGAAAAGTCAGGGGATATCCTTCAGGAAACGATTAAGCGGATTAAGAACGGGCAAGTTGAACCGGGCAGGATTACAAAAACGGTCTTGGTGATTGATGAAGCGCAGGATATGGATGGTCAGGAGTTTGCCTTGGTCAAGGCTTTAATGGAACAGAACGAGGGGATGCGGGTCATTGCCGTGGGGGATGATGACCAAAATATTTTTGAATTCAGGGGCTCAAGTTCCAAATATATGGCAGACCTGCTTGCGGGACCCGATGCCGTGCTGGTGGAACTGGTTGAAAACTACCGGAGCAAGCGCAATCTCGTCGATTATACGAACCAGTTTTTAAGGCGCATTCCGAACCGCTTGAAGCAGACGCCCATTATGGCTGTCCAGAGTGACAATGGCCAGCTTAAACGGGTCCGCTATCGAAGCCGTCATTTGATCACTCCCTTAGTCCAGGATATCCTCGCCGAAGGGCTGATCGGAAGCACCTGTGTTTTGACGAAGAGGAATGAGGAAGCTTTACAGATTGCCGGATTGCTCATCAAGAACGGCAGGCAGGCCAAGCTGATCCAGTCCAATGAAGGCTTTAGTCTCTATAACCTTTTGGAAATCCGCTATTTTCTGAGCCGCCTCAATTTGGCAGAGGATGTCTATATCATCCAGGATGAGCTTTGGGAAAATGCTAAGCGGAAATTGGCAGGACGGTTTGGCAGCAGCTTGAATTTAGAGAGTTGTCTTAATCTGATCCAAGAGTTTGAGGCGGCGAATCCGAAGTATAAATATAAAACGGACCTGGAGATCTTTATCCGCGAGTCTGCGCTGGAAGATTTCATCGGCGAAAATAGGGAAACGATCTTTGTCTCGACCATTCACAAGGCCAAAGGCCGGGAGTTTGACAATGTCTTTCTGATGCTGGACCAATTTAATCCTGGAACGAACGAGGACAAACGTCAGCTTTATGTTGGGATGACCAGGGCAAAACAGAATCTTACCCTTTACGATAACGGGACCTATCTGGATTCCATTAAAGCCGAGGGGATGCAAGTGGTTGTTGATCCCCAAACATATCTTCCACCCCAAGAATTGGTCATGCAATTATCCCATCGGGATGTTCAGTTGAATTTTCTTCTTTACTATCCGCATTTGATTAAGGAGCTGAATAGTGGGGAGTTCCTTTCAGTTGACGGGAATGGCTGCCGTAATTCCAAGGGACAAGTAGTTGTCAAATTCTCCAAACAATTTTTAACCCAAATCGAGGCGATGAGGCAAAAGCATTATGTACTGAAGACAGCGAAAATAAGATTCATTGTCTATTGGAAGAAAGAAAACACAGAGCGCGAGGTTAGAATTGTTTTACCGGAGCTTTACTTTGAAAAAATATTGCCATAACCTTCTTACTTAAGTTGCGATATCTCTTTTCAAAAAAACATACCAAGAGATGAGATTGAAGACTATTAAATGATCCTTATGTCCGCGAGAAAGAACTCTACGCTGTTGATTTTGACCAACTGGCCGTCTTGAGGATTATCAAGCGCATGGTGAAGAATCTAAGCTCAGCTGATGATATAAATACCGCCTGTAAATCAGACTTTAATACCACTGTTGCCTTGTACAAGAAGAAATCCAGCGATATCCAGATGGGTATGTTGTCTCGCTATAATGGCTATTACAGTTCGTGGGTAAATAGAAATTATGCCAGCGATTGGAATCGCTTTGTCCTGCAACTCTCTGCCACCAACAAAGAAGAAGCGAGCCGATATCTGTTCAACGATAAGATGCAGTGGGTGGATATAGCCGTTTAGTCCGTGCTTCCGTCCAAGTGGTGCAGGCAGTGGGTTAGCAGAAGTACTGCGAAAATGTTGTGATTTTTTCAATTCCTATTATCAAGTGACTAACACACTTATGTATAATAAAATACTTGAACATATATAAGGCAGTAAACTTATGAATGAAAATCAGGTGGGTGTAATACTTGAAGAAGTTCGGGATATGTTCAAAACCTCAATTAGATTTACAAATAATTAAGTCATTCGTTATTGCTGCTGATAATAGTTTTAACGACTTTGAGAGCAGAATTAGGGCTTCAGAGAAAAAAACTGCAAATCTATAAATATAAGATAAAGCACCCGCGCAATTCGCAGGTGTTTTTTAGTTGCCTCGCAGTGTTTTCAATTTTTCTACCTTCGTGTATTAAATAATTTACAACACCATGCCACCATCAATCCAAGCCCTGCCATTAATGTGCATAAACGGCCACGGTACTGCTCCACTCGCAGACACCGCGTCGATGAGAGAAATGCCTGATATTTCATTGAAAACATGTAATTTTCCGGTATCAGCGTCAATGGCTGTCACCTGTAACTTCAGAGGCCAATCTTTCGTGACAAGTCTACCTTCGACCGCTGTACGCCGTTGCGCGATCGGCACTGGCTTAACTGTATGAACTGCTTTTCAATAAGCAGGGGCTTTTGGTTAAGCTGTCGCAGGGTCTAGAACTTCCAGAGGCTATTGAAGAAATTGTTACAACAACCCAACAAAACCTTCGCAAGGGACATTTATTCTATGAGTATTATGCTCCACTTCTTTATCTTAAGTTAAAATGCGCGGCAAGGGACTGGTACTTCCCGCAATTTGTCGAACCCATTATGAACACCGGCTTCAGTGCTGTCTATATCGGATCGTTAAATATCTCAGAGTCAGCCATGACGAGAAGGTACCTTGGAGTGCGTTATTCCCTGTGAGTATCAGGGCGGCAAATTGGACGATAGCGCAGCGTGACAGGTACTTTTCTATTGCAGAACGATGTGATAAGGAAACTCTATTGCAGCGTCATTACAGTATGGATATTATCAGAAAGAAAAAGGAATACATGGAAAGCCCATGGGAGTTCAGCTTATTTTTAGGAAGCAGCCCAAAAGTTTGAAGACCTACTAGAGGGTAAGATCCAGGTTAAATTTCTTGAAGAAGTTTAATAGGCTGGGATCTACTAAAGAAACTTAGATTTGTGGCTTAGTGCTGTAGGGTGAAACGGAAAGATTGTGTATTTCAGCTGATGTGCTGAAGATAGAACTGGAAGAGTTTCAGTTGAACGGATAATAAATAAGGGAGCGAAACTAAGGGAATCTTAGGCTTCGCTCCCTTTTCACATAGAATTGTCTGAGCTGAGGGTTATGCTTACGCAGAGTAAGCTAGGCAAGATAGGCTATCAAGCTGGAGGTCAGTGCTAATAGGGTAAAATATAAATAATTTTGCAAAAAAGAACAGTTGTTGGCAGGGTTTTACAGAATAATGAAGAATTTAGGCTATAGAAAGTGTTTGCAGTTATACGAGCTATTAGAAATAGGATGCCAGATTTTCCGCTCATGGGTGGCCCATGTAATAAAAATGTCAGAACTCAGCATATCGAAGGAATACATAAAAGAAAAACAGAAGTAGCGTACCAAATTGGCGCAAATAGTTGTCTCATATGATGTGGGGAGTTAATCACGAGAAAGGGTAGATTTGGAGATTTTAAAGGGTGTTACAATTATCCGAAGTGTAAGTTTACAATTACCAACTAGGCAATGAAGCTTTCGGTAAAAGTGGAGTCAATAGAGTATAAGTTAAGTATTGATAATGTCTATACTGTGAAGTTGAGATATCAATTAAAAAGGACATTAGAGAGTGTAAACTTTTGGCCTGGTACACTAAAGCAGTTGTTTGCAAAGTTGATTTACATGTAATTTCCCCTTCAATATATTAAGAGATCGAGCATTCTGATGCATAATCTTATTATAAATAAAGGAATACTTGTTATTTTGCTGAAATATCGACTGTAGTGCTACCCGAGCTACAACCTTTAATTGTTAATGGTAACAACCAGTTCTCGGATAGGGAGTATTACCGACATGTGTCGTATACACCCTATGGAATTGGAGGGATCTGCGACACGTGTCGGTAATACATCGTTATCTGTCATTCGCATATCGGAGCGGTTTTATAGTGCTTTGACTTAATTGAGAAAGAAACTTTGACAGGGATCAGAAGATAGAAGGAGGCAGAAATTTGTTCAATGTTATTTCAATTGGTGCAATCATAGTGATAATGACAGTTTCTAAATCATATCAAGAAGATGCCAAATGGGCTTTGTTAATACTCATACCCATAATTCTGATAAAAACCATCTATACACTATATAGATATAATAAGATGGGAAAACAGTTTATTAAGCTAAAGAAGACATCAATCGAAAATTCAATAGTAAGCACCTTTGTTATGTTTTTAGTGGTCCTTACTATCATTGCTATAACTGATTTATTGAGTAAAAGCCATAGAATTTGGATTCCCTTTCTTATTTATTTAGCATTATACACTTTATCTGAACAATATTTAAAAAAACACTTGTTAAAGTGTCTTATGGATAAAGGTATTTGCATTAATAACCGTCTTATAGGGTGGACCAAGGTTCATTCATACAAATGGGTC
>LOEW01000260.1 GCA_001516045.1 Desulfosporosinus sp. BRH_c37 | reverse complement strand
AGCCAAAATAGTGATGATCTTATGAAAAAGCAAGAAATGACTCGTGAACTTTGTCAAAGATCTGGTCGCTGTATCCAACGTTGTATGGGTATAGACTCTTTGAATGGCTTGAGTGTTGTAACCAAAGAAATCGATGAGGCGACTGGCTCAAATTATTATGAGCGTTTTACAAAGTATTTAAAATGGTTCCAAGAAAATGACCTGATTGGAAATGCAGCCCAAACAGATGTCAAAGGCGATCGCTCGTTACGTCCACATCAACAAGCGGATCTAGATCTTTATTTACGTGTCGTTGAGCGGCGCGAGGATGGCATAGTAGTACGTGGAGCCAAAGCACATAACTCCATTGCAGCCTATGCAGATGAGTTGCTTGTTTTCCCGACCAGAGCAATGACATCTGAAGAAGGAGATTGGGCAGTAGCTTTTGCTATACCGGCAGATGCCGAAGGAGTGTATTTAATCAGTGTGCCCCATATTCATAAAACTCGAAAGGAACTGAAGGCTCCAATTACTGAATATGGAACAATGCATGCCTTTACAGTATTTGATAATGTGTTTGTTCCTTGGGATAGAGTATTTATGAATGGAGAACACAAATTTGCTGGTCGTCTTGCTTCACTGTTTGCCTTGTACCATAGGCATAGTTATACGGGTTGTAAACCTGCTTTAACCGATGTATTAATGGGCACCGCTGCTGTGGTAGCAGATTACAGTGGACTAGGGAAGGTCTCTCATGTGAGAGATAAACTGGCTGATATGATCGCCGTAGCGGAATTGGTCTATGCCGCTGGCATTGCTTCTGCGGTCAAAGGCAAAAAAGCTTCATCGGGAACTATGATACCAAATACCATTTATGCCAATGTAGGACGTTATCATGCCGGGGTTAAGATATATCATGAATATGAAACTTTAGCTGATCTGGCAGGGGGACTCGCAGCAACTCTTCCTTTAGAAGGTGACTTCTTAAACCCCGTAACTGGAAAACTACTTGAGAAATATATGAAACGAAAAGCTGATGTGCCTAGTGAATATGTGCATAGAGCGTACAGACTCGTGGAAAATCTTATTGCTTCTTCAACTGGAGCTGCTGCGGGAATCAGCGGAGTGCATGGTGGAGGATCGCCTATTATGGAGAAGATTGCCATTATGGCTAATTATGACCTGGAAAGCAAAAAACGCCTGGCTAGGACTTTAGCAGGAATACCAGAAAAAGTAGGGAAATAGCAGTGAGTTATCAGCGATGGTTAATTCATAAAACTAACGGTATTGTTACGTTAACCCTTAATCGGCCAGAGGTACGCAACGCCTTAGATAATCTCTCTTGGCAAGAACTTGGGGCGATTGTATCTGATATTTCTAAGGATGCACAAATAAAGGTAGTAATTATAACTGGAGCTGGTCAAGAATCATTTGCGGCTGGGGCTGATGTTGAGTGGCTGTTAAATCGGCCTACTATTGAATCCTGGGATCCGGGCGTTCAGGGGGTGCTAAACTCTTTAGAAAATCTTCCCCAACCCACAATAGCAGCTATTAATGGATATGCCTTTGGAGGCGGTTGTGAACTGGTGCTGGCTTGTGACCTGCGTATCGCAAGTCAGAACGCACGCTTTGGATTGACTGAAATTGGGGTAGGTATTATTCCCGGAGGTGGAGGAACACAACGGTTGCCTAGACTGATTGGCGCCGGACGGGCTAAAGAGATGATTTTCTTAGGAAAATTAGTTGATGCTTCTGAGGCAGAGTGTATTGGCTTAGTAAATCGCGTTTGTCCGCTGACGGAGCTTATATCGGTAGCGAATGAACTTGCACACAAACTTCTTAATAGAGCACCGTTGGCTGTTCGTATGGCCAAACAAGCGATTAATTACGGATTACAAACTGATTTAATTACAGGTATGGCTTATGAGAAAGCATGTCAATCTTTTCTGTATACAACTGAGGATCAAAGGGAAGGAATGATTGCTTTTTTAGAGAAAAGAAAGCCTATCTATATAGGAAGGTAAATTCTTAGAGAATTGACTAATTTAATAAGTTAGGTGATGAGAATTTGCTTCTCTAGGTAAGAAGGGGGGACTTATTTTCTTTAAGTAAATAATGAAAGGGGGGATTTATCTTTGGCAAATTTTGACCTAAGAGATCATGTTGTACTAGTAACCGGAGGGACAAAAGGAATTGGCCGAGAATTAGTATTAGGCTTGGCAAGAGCAGGAGCAAATGTAACTATTGTAAGCCGTAATCAGGAGCAATGCGATGCCATTGCTTGCGAGGTGCGGAAAATTGGAAGAACGGCTCTTCCCTTAGCAGCGGATGTCTCCAACGTTTCTGAGGCAAAAAGGGTTGTGGATGAAACAGCGAGGGTCTTGGGTAAGTTAGACGTTATAATAAATAATGCGGGTATTAATTCAGTTGTCGATGCACTAAATGTCAATGAAGATGAATGGGATCGGGTTCTTGATATTAATTTAAAAGCAGCATTTTTTTGGTCCCAAGCAGCTGCTATGGTTATGAAAACTAATGGCGGTGGGAAAATCGTTAATATCTCTTCAGTTGGAGGGATTATCGGTGAAAATAAAATGGCTGCTTATGCAGCAAGTAAAGCGGGAGTCATTTCCATTACTAAGAGTTTAGCCCGTGAATGGGGTCGTTTTAATATTTGCGTGAATAGCCTAGCACCAGGTTACGTGCGGACCGAGATGAATGACGAGGCGCTTCAAGAAGAGCATATTTACAAAAGTATAGTTTCTACGATTCCATTGCGGCGAATTGGCGAAGCTAAAGATTTAATTGGACCAGCAATTTTCTTGGCAAGTCATGCCAGTGATTTTATCACAGGCCATACGTTGTTTGTTGATGGTGGTAGAGCGACAGGGGTTGCGAGACTGTAGCGGTGAACATGTAATTTTATCATTGCATTACGCGACTTTCTCAGGAGATAGAGCGGTTCTATACAAAAATTTTTTGAACAGAAGTTTCTGAATTTTAAATGAATTATAACAATGGAGTTAAAGAAAGGGTGTAAAAAATGAATCGTTTACAAGGAAAAGTGGCAATTGTAACTGGGGCTGCCGGGGGACAAGGGTCTGCAGAAGCTAAGTTGTTTGCGGCAGAAGGAGCAAAAGTCGTGTTGACGGATGTTTCAGAAGCAGGTGTTCTTAAGGTGGCGGCCGAAATTCAAGAGCTGGGCGGAGAAGCGTTGGCTCTTGTACATGATGTATCATCCGAGCAAGAATGGAAAAATGTGATCAGCCAAACGGTAAACCACTTTGGTGCACTTAATATTCTCGTTAACAATGCTGGCATCTACGCTATCGAAGGGATTGAAGATACGTCATTGGAGGTATGGGAAAAACTTCAGGAAATCAATACCCGAAGTGTATTCTTGGGGATGAAGTATGCTATCCCCGAAATGCGCAAAGCAGGCGGAGGATCAATCATCAACGTCTCGTCAATTTTTGGTATCATTGGTTCCGGAAGAGCTACTGCCTATACTGCAACAAAAGGCGCTATTCGGTCATTGAGTAAGACTGTCGCTGTAGAATTAGCAAAAGACGAAATTCGCGTAAATTCTATTCATCCAGGAATTATCGCAACACCTATGATCAAAACTTTATTAGAAGATCCCGTGCAGCTTAAGTTACGCGTGGAAGCGACACCGTTGCCTAGGTTGGGTAAACCGGAGGACATTGCATATGGAGCTTTATTTTTAGCCTCAGATGAATCTTCTTTTGTAACGGGAACTGAATTAATAATTGATGGCGGATATTCAGCACGATAGATGGCATTTAATTTTGTAGAGAAATTATTGGTACTATTTTAAAAGAAAGAGAGTGAGTTCTTAATAATCTAAATAGCTTTTGTCTGGGTGGATATAAGGTTGAGAAAGAAGTGTGAACATGGATTTTGCATTGACAGAAGAACAAGAAGCGTTAAAACTTATGGTTCACGACTTTATGAAAAAGGAGTGTTCTAGCGAATATATGCAGGAAAAGGAGGAAAAGGAGGAATTTCCGGAAGAGTTATGGCAAAAAATGGCACAAACCGGGTTGCTCGGGGCACCTATTCCTGAACAGTACGGTGGAAGTGGTGGTGATATAATCACCATGGCTATTATTCTTGAAGAGCTAGCCAGGGTTTTTCCAGACATGTCTTTCGCATATATCGTAAACATTTGTTTCGGTAGTAAGTCATTAGAATACTTTGGAACAGATGAGCAAAAAGAAAAATATTTGCCTTTACTATGTGAAGGGAAGCTGAAATTTGCCATGGCTATGACAGAGCCTAACGGAGGTACTGATGTTCTGGGAGCTTTGAAGACTCGTGCTACTTTAGAAGGAGATCATTTTATCGTTAATGGCACGAAGATGTTTATTACAGGTGCTCATATTGCTGATCATATAATGACTATCGTAAAAACAAATCCCAATGCACCCAAAAAATCGGGAGGAATTTCTCTACTATTGATTGATCGGAAAAGTCCGGGCGTAGAAACTATTCCGATCAAAAAATTAGGGTTTAAATCAGTGCAAACTTGTGAAGTCGTATTTGACAATGTGTCTGTTCCAAAGGAAAATATTTTGGGAGAAATGGATAAAGGTTGGTATCATCTATTAGATACTCTTAATAATGAACGGATTGATGTGGCAGCACAGTGTATCGGTATCGCCCAGGGTGCGTTTGACTTAGCCTTAGAGTATGCCAAGCAAAGAGAAGCTTTTGGTAAGCCTATTGGACAATATCAAGCTATCCAACATTATTTAGCAATTATGTCGACTGAAATAGAACTTGCCAGACTCATGAATTTTAAGGCAGCTTGGCTTCAATCAAATAAGAAGCCTTGTGGAGTGGAATCAACGATGGCTAAGTACTATGCTTCAAAAGTAGCGTTCGAGGTTGCCTCTCAAGGAATGCAGATTTTGGGCGGTTATGGTTTCGCAATGGAGTACGATATGCAACGATTCTTTAGGGATTCTAAGTTACTCACTGTTGCGCCAATTAGTAATGAGATGGCCCTAAATTTTATTGGTCAAAACCTTGGACTTCCAAAGAGTTATTAAGATTTGAATAGAGAAATTTGACGAGAGGGACACGACTACAGCTTGAATTCATGAGGAAACAAGTCAGACAGTACCTATTAATCCTTCGTCGGTATAACCAAATGTAATGACATTTATATTTAGGAGGGAAAAGAATGAAAAAAGAAATACTTCGTTGGTTTATTCTCGTGCAGTTGTTTATCTCAGTGGGCTGTACCGGCGGTGTCTATGCTTGGAGTGTATTCTCAAAACCCCTGATGAAACTGCATGGTTGGACTGGTCCGGAAGTAACGTTGGCATATTCTTGTATCCTTGTATGTGTAGCACTCGTCGGGATTGTTGGCGGGCGCTTTCTGGATAGATTTGGCCCCAAGTATCTTATGCTTGGTGCAGGAATTCTCTTCGGGAGCGGTTGGTTTTTAGTTGGTTATGCGGATACTCTTCTTAAACTTTATTTATTCTTTGGAGTAATCGGCGGAATCGGTGACGGTTTACTTTACCAAACATCAGTTACGACAGCAACTAGATGGTTTCCGGAAAGAAAAGGTCTTGCAGCTGGTATTGTTGTTGGTGCAGCTGGTTTAGCACCGGTGGTTATAGCTCCGCTAGCAAACTGGGTTCTTACAAATTATGGCGTTTTGAATGCGTTTAAGTTTTTTGGCGTACTGTTCTTAATAATAAGGGTTGCTGGATTCTGGATTGTTATTGACCCTCCTGTTGGCTGGAAACCTGAAGGTTATGTGCCGCCGGCCGTGACAGCAACAACTATTTCCACTGGTCTTGACTATGGACCGAAAGAAATGATGAAAGACAAAAGATTTTACATGTTGTGGTTCACTTACCTGTGTGGATGTGTTTCGGGTTTGCTGTTGATCAGTCAAGCTTCAGGACTCGCTCAGGAACTCGCCCATCTTACCGCGGCTCAAGCCGCAGCTCTCGGTGTTGGTGTCTTGGCAATATGCAATTTTGTAGGTCGGTCTGGAATGGGGTTTCTTTCGGATAAAATTGGCCGTTTCAAAACTTTGTCCATAATTTTTATAACAACAGCGGTTATGATGCTTCTATTTAGGCAAGCCCACTCTTATGGTACCTATGTACCAGTGTTGGCTATTACTGGAGTTTGTTTTGGCGGCTTGCTTGCCACTTTCCCAAGTATCACTGGTGAAATGTTTGGCATGAGACGTATGGGTTCTAACTATGGGATAATGTTTACAGCCTATGGGACTGCAGCTATTGTTGGTCCGATGGTGGGAGCATGGTGTAAGCAACTTACCGGAAACTATAATTTAGCATTTGTTTTCTCAGCTTGTTTAGCATTAATAGCGTTCATATTAATCTTTACTTTGAATAATATGGAAAAAAATAGGAGGATGAGTCTTGGCGGTGGAATAAAGGCTTAAAACTAATCCAAATCATCTGGAAATTTTGGAGACGGTTCAAGGGGTAACAACGGTGTACATCAGGGTGGGTTATGCGAAGTTTTGCATAACCCAAATTACACCAGAAGAAATGATGAAAGACCTAGGATTTCGGCTTTTGTGGCTCGCTTACTTATGTGGTTGTTGTGCGGGCTGGTCAAGTTAAACCTTACCACGATATATTAGCGCAAAATATTGGAAGCTGACGATAATATAAATCCTTATTATTAGAGATGGAGTAGTTCTTGTCCATCTAATTATAAGGATGAATTAAATGGATAACAAGGATACCACTAAATCCTTTTGTAATTGACTCGCGCTGAGGGAATACCTCTTGTAGAGATACTTACGACCATCTTTTCAAACTCCACAGATCAAATGTAACATTAGGGTACCATCAACATTAGCGTGAGGATTTCTGAAGATATGCATTTGTAGTTGATTTAGAGTAGCAGCTTATTATACCGGAAACCTAATGTTCGTGCGGATTTTTACGTTTTTTGTCTCATTTCGGGCCGAAATTTTGGCTGTAGTGTGGGTGCGTAACTTTAGTAATATAGATGAAAGGGTTGCAGGAAAATGAACGAAGTTGTAATTGTCAGTGCAGTAAGAACAGCAGTTGGAACTATTGGAGGCACATTAAAAGACATTCCACCACAAGACTTAGGAGCACTTGTGATCAAGGAGGCCATCGCCCGATCTGGCATTAGTTCAGATTTGGTAGACGAAGTGATAATGGGTTGGTCTCGGCAAACTACTGAAGCTGCTAATATCGCTAGGGTTTCCGGTCTCTTAGCTGGAATTCCCGAGTCGGCTGGTGCTTTTACAGTGCATCAACAATGTGCTGCTGGATTGCAAGCCATTAGCTGTGGTACGATGTCTATTCAAACCGGTCGAGCGGATATTATTGTAGCTGGTGGAGCAGAAAGTTTAAGCCGTTCACGTATTATCTGAAAAACGCTCGTTATGGCTATGGAGTTGGGGATGCAGTTTTGGTTGACTCTTTGACTGAGGCGGGTCCAGGCGGGCAGCCGCAGTCCATTTACGGTTCTGTATCGATGGGAGACACGGCTGAAAATGTGGCAGAACAGTTTAAGGTTTCGAGGGAAGATCAAGATGCCTTTGCATTTCAAAGCCAGCAGCGTTATGTTGCGGCTTACACCGAAGGAAAGTTTAAAGATGAAATTGTGCCAGTTGAAGTTAAAACTCGCAAAGGTACTGTTTTTTTTGAAAAAGATGAGCATCCTCGAGAGACTAGCTTAGAGAAATTAGCTCAACTAAAATCACCGTTTAAAAAAGGAGGATTGGTTACAGCCGGAAACTCGTGCGGTCGTAATGATGCTGCAGCTGTAGTTGTGCTCATGTCTGCCCAAAAGGCCAAAGAATTCAATGTTAAGCCCTTAGCCCGTATTATTACAGATGCAGTGGCTGGGGTTCCGCCACAAATAATGGGGATTGGGCCGATCCCGGCTGTGCGCAAAGCTTTAAAGCAAGCAAACTTGACATTAGACCAAATTGATCTAATTGAATTAAACGAGGCATTTGCTTCCCAGTCATTAGCAGTGATCAGGGAACTTGGCCTGGATATTAGTAAAGTGAATGTTAACGGTGGAGCAATAGCTCTCGGGCATCCTATTGGGGCTACTGGTGCCCGTTTAATGACTACTTTGCTTCATGAAATGCGCCGACGTAGTTTAAAGTATGGTATGGTGACTCTTTGTATTGGTGGCGGGCAGGGAATGGCAACCATAGTTGAGGCCATTTATTAGTAGTAGTCTTTTGATTTAATAGATTAAATCTATTAAAGACTTAATCTCAGATATTATCGTTGAGGTAGAAATGATCCTGGTTATATACAAGGCATTGGGAGTAAATAGACAAGACAATATTCAGGAGAGCTTGAGGGTGAGGTGTAAACAACTCAAAAGTATGAGGATAGCGAAAGGGGCCATAGAAATGGGTTGTTCATGTGGCGTTTGTTACAAATGCAGAATAGAGAAATTGGAGTTGAGCAAAGTGGATAGTATTTATCAAGATAGAATGGAAGTTAACTTGAAGAAAGTTCCAAAGTGGGAAAAAAAGACACTGGGGGATCGGTTTGATGACTTTGTAAATATGTATTCAGATAGAGAATATATTTTTACATCTGGCAAACAGTACACATATTCGGAAACTAAGCAACAGGTCGATCTATTAGCAAAGGGGCTTATAAGAATAGGTATAAAAAACCGTGAACATGTCGCAATGGTTATGGCAAACTACCCAGAAGCAGTTTTTATTAAGTTTGGCGTAGCAAAAGTTGGTGCAGTTAATGTGCCTTTTAATTACAGGACTCAAAAGGATGAGTTGAAATATGTCATGTGGCAGTCTGATACAGTCTGTTTAATTACTATGGATCAATGGGGGTCCCTTAACTACATTGACATGCTTAAAAATTTATGTTCGGAGGTTTTTGCAGGAGGTAAATCTTCGGAGTTTCCGTTGCTAAGACATATCGTGGTTTTTTCACCTTCAGGAAAGAAATATCCTGGAACGATTGACTATTATGATTTTATTAAATCTGGAGAAACTTTATCGGATCAGGAAATGCAGAGCACTCAGAATAGAGTTTGTTATCCTGATGAAGTAGTTGATATTTTATATACTTCAGGCACGACCGGAAAACCAAAGGGTGTAATGTTGACCCACGATATGTTGTGGCGCAAGTCCTATGCTAGTACACTCGGTAGAGCAATCGAAGATGGAAGGCGTATGTTTGTTCCCCTTCCTCTCTATCATGTATTTGGCTATGTTGAAGGAATACTGGCAATGCCTTGGGTCGGAGGGGCTATACTACCGCAAGTTACTTTTGGAGCCAAAGAAGCCTTGGAATTAATCCAGAATGGAAGGGCAAACGACATTATTTGTGTGCCTACAATCGCAATAAATTTAGTGGACTGTCCCGACATAAAAAATTATGATCTTTCATCTTTGCATTACATGTATTGTGCCGGCGCACCGGCCCCGGTAAGATTGTGGGAAAGGATGATAAGGGAACTAGGATTGGATTACCTTAATACGGGCTATGGTATGACTGAAACGTCGAGTGCTCCGATTCAATCTGAAGTTGGCATTAACGTCGAGAAAATTGCGACCAGATGTGGACGCAATATCCCAGCAGGAGCGGCAGGGCTGCCGGAATTTGGGTATAAATGTATCGAATATAAGGTTGTCGATACTGTAACAGGAAAGGAACTGCTTCCGGGAGAAGAAGGGGAACTTGTTTGCAGAGGGCCTGTGGTTACTAACGGTTACTACAATAAACCGCAGGAAACTTCAGAAGTTATCGACAAGGATGGCTGGCTACGTACGGGTGATTTGATAAGGATTCATGAAGATGGATATTTTGAAATAACCGGTAGAAGCAAAGAACTTTATCGTATTGTCGGTGAAAACGTTGCCCCTAAGGACATTGAAGAAGTTATTAGTACGTATCCAAAAGTTAGCCAAGTATATATTGTAGGGGTTCCCGATATCAAATTGGGAGAGGTTGGATATGCGTTTATAGACTTAAACTCGGGCGAGACATGTTCTGAACAGGAAATATTGGATTATGCACGTGCCAAACTTGCCGGATACAAAGTCCCCAAATTTATAAAGTTCATAAATACCGAAGAATTACCTTTAACTTCAACAGGTAAAGTACAGAAGTTTTTGTTAAAGGAAAGGGCAATTAAGGAACTTTGTTTAGACTAACATAGAGGAATAAATTTAAAAAAGAATTAAATCGCTAGGGTGTCAAAGGAGGTAAGCCAAAAGCAGAGCTTCGAATGAATATGATTTTATATTGAGTCGCGAGTTGAAGGAGATTATAATCCTTCAACTCGTTTTATATTATGCCTTTTCTTATAGAAAGAATGAGTTATAACTTGATTAGTTTAACCATTTGACCCTTAAAATTGGCTATTAAAACAGTTATTTTGTTCGTTGGCAATATTTTAATTGTCTGAAAATTATTCTTAATGTATAATTTTAAACAAAGAGTCAAATTTAGCCCAGCGATATAAAATTTATTTTAAAGAAATGATTTGTCAGTTGAATATATAATCTTTTGATCGCATTGACAAAATATGCACTGAGCAGAGCATAATCTCAATGAAGGGATGCAAGAGAGGTTAATCTGCTTAGAAAGAATGAGGTGATGGCAGTTGTATAAAAACAATATAACTGTGGTACAGCTTTTAGCTTCTTGCTCACATCGTTTTAACATTAATGTTAACGAGATGACGAGAGAAGCATTTATAGGTAATAGAGGATAAAAGTTAGGGGTGTTTTGGTGAAACTTGAGACATATTTATCCATCGCTGGAGAACTTGCAGACCTATACTACGAAGACGTGTTAGTTTCAGTAACTGACACAGAAAAAACATTGGCTTACTATCCTAGCAAGACTATGGATTTCAACATCAAAGTGGGTGATAAACTTCGTAAAGGCACTGTTACCGGTGAAGCTATACGGTCGTGCTCCAGAATGCAAAGACGGGTAAATAAAGAGTTGTATGGGATCCCGTACGTAGCTATTGCCAACCCTATTGTGGAAAAGGGAGTAGTGGTCGGTTGTGTTACCGTTTGTATTTCAGTTGATCGTTTTGACTCTTTGGTGAATGCAGGCGAAGAAATTCTGGCTGCTGTTCAGCAAATGGCCGCAGCGGGTGACAATCTGACTCAGGCTTCAAGTCAGTTAGTATTAACAATACATGATATGGTACAGGAAACTAATCAGGTGCATTCGGATGTCAAACATACTAACATGGTGGCGGAACGTATCCGAACTCTTTCTAAGCAGAGTAATATTCTTGGTCTGAATGCATCAATCGAAGCAGCCCGTGCTGGTCAGTTGGGGAGAGGATTTGCCGTAGTGGCAAGTGAAGTAAGCAAACTTGCGGATAATACTAAGTTGCTTACCCTCGAAATAGAGAGCGACATTGCCAAAGTAGAAGTAGCAATGGACACTTTAGTGGGAGCTGTTGAACGATTATCCGAAGTAGCTCAAGCCCAATCCGTAGGTACTAATGAAATAAGTTGCGCTTTGCAGCAAATTACTCGCATGGCTGAAAAATTAGTGGAAATTGGTAATTATTCATAATCTGTCAGTAATGATGAAACAGTCTACCAGAAGGGGAGATGGCATTGAATCTGAAAGGAAAAGCGTTAGTTGTTGGTCTTGGCATTACCGAAATGGGAGGATGAACGAAAGTATATTAAAAGTAAGAATTGGATAATTGTTGAGGAAAATTTAATGCTTGACCGGATGGCTTGAGCTTGGATTTATTAATGATATTTTGTTGCGAAGTTTAAAATTTTTTGCATCAGCGTAGATAATTGGAGGCAGCCATATGTTGGATTATGAAACTTTAACATTACCTACTCCATTTCCAGCAGGTAATGTTAAATGTTATTTAATCAAAAATGATCCTGTTACTTTAATAGATTGTGGTATTTATAGTTTAGAGTCATTAAAGTCTTTAAAAGAACAACTAACTTGTTTTGGATTTAAGATTAAAGACATTAAACAAATTTTAATTACTCATGCCCATCCAGACCATTATGGTCTAGCTTCCACACTGCAATTGGATTCCGGTGCAGAAGTCTATATTCATGCAGATGAAATGAGAAAAGCTGAAAATCCTACACTTCTCTTAAATAGAACATCAGAATACTTAGCTTTCTATGGATTATCGGAAGAATTACGAAGTCAGCTTAGTGATCATTTTAGTTGGGAATTGGGTTTTGTTCATCCGCTTGAAGAAGTTATTGAAATTGGGGACGCCTATACTTTTACTTTTGAAGAAGCTGAATTACGAACAATTTTAACTCCCGGTCATACAATGGGCCATCTATGTTTTTATGAAAAAAGTTCTGGATTATTATTTTCTGGCGATACAATAATAGGAAACTTTGCTCCCAGTCCTGTTCTTGAACCATCCCCTATTAAACCCTATTTTAGGGATCAGAGTTTAGTAAAATACATTGATTCTTTAAGGCGATTAAAGGACTTACCACTAAAGTTAATATTACCAGGTCATGGAGGACAGATAGTTGATATAGCAGATCAGTTTCAACGAGTATCTAACCATCATCAAAAACGTAAAAAACAAATTAATAATATCCTTATGGAAAGAAATGAATTTACTCCATATGAAATTGCATGTAAACTTTGGCCGAAATTTAAAAGGCCTATAGATATGTATTTGGCAATTTCGGAGGTGCTTGGCTATATAGATATGTTAAGTGTTGAGGGTGAGATACGACAAGAAGAGACTGCATCAGGTTTTTTGATTTTGAGGAAATAGCCCAAATGGTAGCGGAAAAGCTGCTTTTTTCAGTAATACATTAACGGTTATTTTAGTACTGATTTTGGTGTAGAAACCTAAATTGACTTTCTGCAGTGGAGTTAGTATTTTATTAACTTAGCTTTTTCTGAGGAATATTTAGTCCTATATTATTATTATTATTAGATTAGTTTTACTGCTGTTGGTAATAGGTTTTACAATTTGGTCATGGACAAGATACAAGGAGGTTATTCTATATTAACTTATGAGACTTTAGGAATTCCTACCCCTTTTCCGGTAGGCAACATTAATTGTTACTTAATAAAAAATGAACCCATTACTTTAATTGACTGTGGTGTATATACTCCTAAGGCTTTAGAGTCGTTAACAGACCAATTAAGGAATTTTGGGTTAGAACTAGGCGATGTTAAGCAGATTCTCATTACACATGCTCATCCTGATCATTGTGGACTTGCTTCAGTAGTTAAGAAGTACTCAAATGCAAAAGTATATTTGCATGAAAAAGAAATTAATAAAGCCATGGATCGTGCTGAACATTTAAAAAGGATTGAATTACACCTTGCATATTATGGATTACCAGAAGACTTGAGACACGAAATGCATAACTATTTCAAATGGCAATTGGATTTCGTTCAGCCGTTGAAAAAGTTTGAAGTCATCGAAGACGGTCATATTTTTACTTTTGATGGTGCGGAACTACAGGTAATTCTCACTCCTGGTCATGCCATTGGCCATTTATGCTACTTCGAGAAGAGTGATAGATTGTTATTTTCGGGTGATCTGATGCTAGGTTCTTTACTTGAACCGATTTCGATTGAACCTTATAGAAGAGAGCGGGGTCTAGTAGACTATATAGAATCATTGAAAAAATTAAGCAGTTTAAATATTAGCTTAATTCTACCGGGTCATGGAAAACCAATGAGCGATATCGAAGCGCATTTAAAACGAATAGCCAACAACCATCAACAACGAAAGAAGCAAATTTTGGACATTATTAAGGGAGAAGGGAAGATAACACCCTTCAGGATAGCCTCTAGACTTTGGCCCAAGTTGAACATGTTTTTAGGGATTTCGGAAGTTCTTGGGTACATTGACCTATTAATAATGGAAGGCAAAGTCCAAGAGGACCAGACCGAATCCAGATTGATAGTCTTCCACGTCAAACCATTCGACACCCTAAATGAAAATATTGTATAGAAATTAGATTGCGATTGCTAGTTAAACTAATAAAATCGACTGAATGATAAGTAATGCGTATGCTGAGATGGAGTATGGTTTACATTGTCTAACCAAAATATTATGTCGAAGAATTATATTTTAGGATTTCTAGCTAGCCTAAGCATATTTGGTGGAATAAACTATTTAATACCTGTGCTACCCCTTTTTTTTTAGAAATATGGGTTTTAGTAATATAGCTATAGGGGCTATGATTAGTGTTTATTCTTTATCAGCTATTTTTTAAGACCTTTGGTGGGGAAATTATCTTCCATATTTGGCAGTAGATATCTCATGCTAACCGGGTGTTTTCTTCTTGCGATCGTCTATCCGTTGTATTTTCTTTTTCATTCCGTTCCAGACTTGGTTGTTACTCGCTTAATACACGGTGCTGGTATAGCATGTTTTGCTACAGCGTCGTCAATACTCGTTACGGAAATTTCTCCAAAAAATAGGTTAGCGCAAGCAATCGGCATTTATGTTGTTTCTACTAGTATAGCAACGGGTATAGCTCCCGCGATTGGGTTATCTTTTATGCAAAATCTACCGACACAGTTGTTTTTCGCAATACCAGCGGTATTTGCTCTGATTGCTTTTGTGATGGTTGCCACTATAGATACGAGAAGACCAACTCTTTGTGAAAAGCAAACCTCCATATCTTTTGCAAATGTTTTAACCAATAAACATGTATTAATCCCCGGTATTACATGGGTTTCATGCTCGTTTACCTTAGGGGTTGTAAATGCCTTTTTGCCGCTATATTTATTACCTTTTTCTAACGTCAGTACGTCGCTCTTTTATGCTATTTACTCTATAGCTCTCATTTTGATACGATTTCTTGGTAGTGGTTTATCTAATAAATTTGGGAGAAAAAAGGTTGTAATACCGTCTATGCTGTTATTAACGTTGGGCGTTTTGGGGCTAGCATTTGTTCAAGAGGCAATTTCCCTGAGCATATGTGCCATGGTCTATGGCTTTGGAATCGGGTTAACATATCCAAGTATTGTGGCTCAAGTAATTGATCATGTTGATGGAGCTAGCCGTAGCATAGCCTTAGGGATCTTTTCTGCTTCAATAGAAATTGGATATTTCCTGGGACCGCTTATTATGGGAATAACTTCCGAAGTATTAGGTTTTAGAGGTATGTTTGTACTTTCTTCGCTGGTCCCATTGGTGGGTATGATGTTCTTTTGGTATAACTATCGTAATAATTTTGAACCACCAAGACCATTGATGAAATCATCTTTGTAAGTGTAAGGTGGATAATCTGATATTTTATAAGTATATTTATTCCATTAATTACTCTAATAATAAATGTTTGATCCAAATCTCTATCAGTATGAGACCAAATCACAACTTCCAGAATTAGCGTTGCATTGCCCCGATCACTCTGGTCGAGTTTACCGTTCAAGTCCATTTTTCGACGGCTAAGAGCCCTAAAGTTCTATTTGGGCCTTTTCTTATTGCTATATGAGTAAACTAAAGGGTAAAATTTTGACTAACGGTATAAAAATTTCAAAATATTTGAAAATGGTAATCACAAGAACACCTTGACCTAAGTCGGGGTCCGTCAGTTTAATCATCTATGAAACAAGTTCCTTTCTTGAATATGTTAATAACTTATAGAAGGGTATATTTTGTAACTGAACGGATATTAATGATATCTGCCCATTTTCATTTGCTTAATCGAAGAGTCTAAATATAGAGGTGTATTATGTTAAATTATGAAACTTTAAGGATCCCTACTCCTTTCCCGGTTGGTGACATTAATTGTTATTTAATAAATAATGACCCAATTACTTTAATTGACTGTGGGGTATATAGCACCCAGGCTTTAGTTTCTTTAAGAAACCAGTTAAGAAATTTCGGATTAGAACTAGGCGATATTAGGCAGATTCTTATCACTCATGCGCATCCAGATCATATTGGTCTCGCTTCAGTAGTTCAGAACTATTCAAAGGCAAAGGTTTATCTACATGAAAAAGAAATTGATAAAGCTGTGGACCGTGCCGGACATTTAAAAAGGATTGAATTACACCTTGCTTATTATGGTTTACCAGAAGACATAAGAAACGATTTGCGAGACTATTTCAAATGGGAATTGGGTTTTGGTCAACCCTTGGAAAATTTTCAAACTATAGAAGATGGACATATGTTTACTTTTGATGGAGCAAAACTAAAAGCAATTTTAACTCCTGGTCATGCAGTTGGTCATTTATGCTATTTTGAAGAGAGTAAGGGTTTGTTATTTTCAGGAGACACGATGCTTGGTAATATCACACCTAATCCTGTAATTGAACCGATTTCGATAGAACCCTACATAAGAGGTCAGGGGCTAGTAGATTATATAGAATCATTGAAAAAGTTAAGAAATTTAAATATTAATTTAATCTTACCGGGTCATGGAAAACCAATGAGTGATATCGAAATGCATTTTAATAGAATTGCCAATCATCATCAAGAACGAAAGAAGCAAATTGCAGAAATTATTTTAAATGAAAGAAAGATAACACCCTATGGTATAGTTTGTAGACTTTGGCCCAAGCTGAATAAACCCGTTGATAGGTATTTGGGGATTTCGGAAGTTCTTGGGTATATTGACTTGTTAAAAATAGAAGGTAAAGTTCAAGAGCAATATACCGAATTAAGTTTAATAGTTTTCCAAGTCTAACCCTTCTTTATGGTGAAAATTTATAAGGTGATAGAACATGCCACCCGGGTATGGATGATGTTACTTCATTGGTGTTGACGTCAAAAGCAGTAGACGCAGCAGAGAAAGTGCTAGAAATGGAGGTCAGGGGAGCCACCATGGGAGATATCGTAGAAAAGTTGATTGAAAGGGTAGGATGGTAAAATGGAATTCGATAACCTTTTTCAGCCTTTGCTTGTTAAGAGAGTAGAGTTGAAGAACAGACTAGTAATGGCTCCGATGGCTACACGGTTCGCTACTTTTGGTGGAGAGGTGACAGATAGGCTAATAAGTTATTATTCGGTTCGTGCTCGGGGCGGGGTAGGTTTAGTAACTGTAGAAGGTGCGACCGTTAGTCCAGAGGGTAGGGGCTGGAAAAACAATTTAGGTATTTACGATGATAAATTTTTACCCGGGTTAAGACAATTAGCAGACGCAATTCATCAAGAAGGGGCTAAAGCTGCTATTCAAATTTTCCACGCTGGCCGGAAAGCACCGGTAGGGATAATTGGCCAGCAGCCAGTAGGGCCGTCACCTATTCCATGTACTAAGGGAGAGGTGCCAAAGGAGTTGAGCTTGGCGGAAATTCGTCGTTTGATCGATAACTTTGGTGACGCCGCTTTACGCGCGAAACGGGCTGGGTTTGATATAGTCAACTTGCACATGGCCCACGGTTATATTCTCCAACAGTTCCTATCTCCCCTGTCTAATAAACGAAGAGATATATACGGGGAAAATACTGCCGGACGTGTCCGGCTAATCGTAGAAATTGTTGCCAAAATTCGGGAATTAAATGGCGACGATTATCCCTTGTTTTGCCGGTTAACAGTGGATGAATCTTCCTCCTCAGGTTTAGATTTGGAGGAGTCTCAAAAGATTGCTTCTATTTTAGAAAAAGCTGGAGCTGATTTAATTGATGTATCAGCCGGAGGTCCTGAGGCACAGCACATGATAATCCAACCAATGACCGAACCACGGGGGTGTCTAGTTCACCTAGCTGAAGGTATTAAACAAGTGGTAAGTATACCGGTCTCAGTGGTAGGTAGGATTAATAATCCCCGGTTAGCCAATGAGATTTTGAGCCGGAAACAGGCAGACTTAATTGTGATGGGTCGACCACTAATAGCTGATCAGGAACTTCCTATTAAGGCTTTTAATGGCAAAGAAGATGAAATTCGACCTTGCATGCCTGTAACCAGGGGTGTATTGACCGCGCGACAATGGGAGCCGGTATTTCCTGCCTAGTTAATCCCATGGTAGGAAGGGAAGATATGATTGAACTTAATGCCATTGAACAGGGAAAGAGCATTGTAGTCGTGGGCGGGGGAGTTGCCGGGATGGAAGCTGCCATCATAGCTGCCCAACGTGGTCATAAAGTAGTACTGTTGGAAAGGAGTAACGATTTGGGCGGACAGGCCTTGTTGGCTGCCCAACCTCCCCATAAAGAAGAGATTAATAGCCTAATCAATTATTTAGTGACTCAAATGAAGAAGCAAGGTGTATTAGTGAAATTTGGGATTGAAGTTAATCGTAGTGTCCTGGAAAAGCTTAAACCTGATGAAATTATTATGGCAACGGGGGCTGTACCTCTTTCACTTGATGTCCCTGGGTTAAGTCCTAAACGAGCTATATTAGCTTGGGATGTCCTAAAAGGTTTAGCTACCATCGGTGAAAAAGTGTTGATCATCGGAGGAGGTCAAGTAGGGTGTGAAACCGCGGAGTATCTACTGCAGCAGGGTAAACGAGTTACAATATTGGAGATGGAAGATAAAATTGCCCGAGAAATGAGTTCTATCAACAGGCAATTATTGAGTCAGCGACTCACTAACCTTGGAGTGGATATCTTGACGCTCGCTAAACTTGTTGAGGTTGACCAGGATAAAGTTATTGTTGATCAATTAGGAGTTAAACTCACTTTTAGTGGATTTGAGAGCATCATTATTGCTATTGGGGCACAATCTTATAACCCAGTTGGCAACGACGTAGGTAATATTCAAGTTCATGTTATAGGAGACTGTCGTAAACCAGCTCGTTTGATGGATGCAATCCATGACGGTTTTTATGTAGGTAGTAATATTTAATAAAAATATATAGATTAATAATATCCTGATATTACGTACGTCCGCGAAACACAGTATCTATAGATGGCAAAAATCGCTTGGATTGTGCAAAGTGTGCCTATCTCTCGGGAGAAGAATGCCAATTTCCCGATAAAGTAGTGTCATCCGTTGAAGCAAATGGAATTGACGTAATGGACTTGGTAAAAGCCTCCGGAATACCCTATAACAATGGTAAAAATACAGTTTCCTATGTAGCCCTGATCTTGTTCAATAGTTGAGAATAGAATTTTTGGCTGAGAAACATAGGAGAAGAGTTAATAACGTAAAGCCAAGAAAGCTACCGATAGTATGCTGTATCGGTAGCTTTCCTTTGGGTGGATTTGAATGAATTAATTTAACGTCCGCCTAAATCATAGGGAGTTTCCTGATAGACATAGTAATTTAACCAGTTTTGAAAGAGTAAGCTCGTATGAGAGCGCCAATTATGGATTGGCGTTTTAGTTGGGTCATCATTGGGAAAATAGCCTTTTGGGAGAGCAATGGCAAGCCCTTTGGCGATGTCTCGATCATATTCCTCTTTTAAAGATAACGTATCGTATTCCGAATGCCCTGTTACGAACAATTGTCGTCCGTCTTTAGAAACGACAATGTAAAGCCCTGCTTCATCAGACTCCGATAAAATTTCCAATTCGGGGTGTTTTTCAAGGTCGCTATGCTTGATTTCCGTATGGCGTGAGTGGGGTACAAAGAATTCATCATCAAAACCGCGCAGCAGTTGCATGCCGTTTAAGCTACGTTTGTTCACATTGTGCTTAAAGATTCCAAACATCTTTTCAGGGAGGGGATATTTTGGAATACCATAATGATGATACAGCCCAGCCTGAGATGCCCAGCAGATGTGGAACGTAGAAGTGACATGAGTTTTTGTCCAGTCCATGATGTCTGTAAATTCTCTCCAGTAGGAAATTTCCTCAAATTCAAGTTGCTCTACTGGTGCCCCAGTTATGATCATGCCATCAAATTTTTGTCCTTTAATATCACTAAAACTTTTATAAAAGGAATCTAAATGTTCTTGTGCGGTATTTTTAGAAACATGAGAATCAATATGCAAAAGTACAATTTCCACTTGCAAGGGGGAATTTCCGAGCAGCCTCAAGAGTTGGATCTCGGTTGGTTCCTTGCGGGGCATGAGGTTGAGGATCACAATTTTTAGGGGACGAATATCTTGGTGGAAGGCACGTTCTTCTCCCATCACAAAGATGTTTTCTTGATTTAATATCTCCAAAGCAGGTAGGTTTTCAGGTATTTTAATAGGCATCTTAATCCTATCCTTTCTTTACTGGTTGTATTAAAGGGGAGGGGGTAAGCAAGGGGACCGTCCCCTTGCCTCCTTAGGCGGTTTGACTTGTCTGAAGAGCTTTATCCAGATCGTATAAAAGGTCTTCGATGGTTTCTAAGCCAATGGATAGGCGGATCATATCTGGTGATACGCCTGCAACTCGTTGCGATTCCTCATCGAGCTGTTGATGAGTTGTGCTTGCCGGATGGATGACTAGAGATTTGGCATCCCCGACGTTTGCCAAATGAGAGAATAGTTTAAGGTTGTTTATGAACTTTTTCCCTTCGTTCAGGCCACCTTTGAGACCGAATGTAAAGATGGAGCCAGTTCCTTTAGGCAAGTACTTTTTGGCTAGTGTGTGATAAGGACTTTTCGCAAGCCCTGGATAGTTAACCCAAGTGACTAATTCATGTTGGTCAAGAAATTCTGCAACTTTTTGGGCATTGGCAACATGACGTTCCATGCGTAAGGGGAGTGTTTCCAAGCCTTGTAAAAATAAAAAGGAGTTAAAAGGGGAAAGCGCTGCCCCAGTGTCGCGTAAGAGGGATACTCTCGCTTTGATGATATAAGCAGCATTACCGCAGGCTTCTGTGAAAACAATGCCGTGGTAGCTCGGATCTGGTTGGCTTAGACCTAGGAACTTGCCGTTGTTCCAGTCAAATTTCCCAGAGTCGACAATGACTCCTCCGATCGAAGTACCATGTCCGCCGATGAATTTAGTAGCAGAATGCACCACAATATCTGCTCCGTGCTCGAACGGGCGGCACAGGTACGGTGAAGCAAAGGTATTGTCAACGATCAAAGGAAGCCCGTTATCGTGAGCAATTTGAGCGATTCTTTCTAGATCGGCAATATTGATTTGAGGATTTCCTATGGTTTCAGTGTACAAGGCTTTGGTTTGACTTGTAATTTTTGAGCGAAACTCTTCCGGTTTGTCGACATCCACGAAGTGGACTTTGATTCCAAGTTTAGCAAATGTATAGGCGAATAGTGTGTAAGTGCCCCCGTAAAGGGAGCTGGAAGCGACAATTTCATCACCAGCTTGCACGATGTTTAAAAGTGCGTAGGTAATAGCTGCTTGGCCGGATGCAGTCGCGAGCGCTCCGACGCCCCCTTCAAGAAGCGCGATGCGCTGTTCAAAGACGTCTTGAGTAGGATTCATAATTCGAGTGTAAATATTGCCAGATTCCTTTAAGGCAAATAGATTAGCAGCATGATCGGTGTCATTAAAGACAAAGGAGGATGTCTGGTAAATTGGAACGGCGCGAGCATTAGTCGCGGAATCTGGGCTTTGGCCCCCGTGTAAGGAAATAGTCTCGATACCTAGTTGTCGTTGTTCCGTCATGATAATTCCTCCCATTACTTTTTGAATTACATACAGTTCCTAATGCCTAGATTAAGTTTTGGATCAGTAGTACCGTCGAGGTAGTTTTGAAAAATAAAAAACGACCACTTCAAGAGAAGCGGTCGTTATGTTATTTAACACGCTACTCTCATCTCTCAGAACCTATGGTTCTGTTGGAATTAGCACCTCATAGCTTGCACTATCGGTTGCTGGGCATCATTGGGCCAGTCCCTCCGCCACTCTTGATAAGAGAAATTCAATATTTAGTTGTCTTTGATTAGGTTATTGCTACTATAAAACAAATTAGGTCCTGTGTCAACATACGGCGATTACCAATTTGTGTTATTCCAATTCACTTAGAGCAATCGTGCCAAACCTACCCCTAACGCAACGCCGGTAAACCCAACGGCAATGCTTAGTAAAGTATATAATCCTGCCGTAAGTAAGCTTCCGCCTTCAAGCAGAGAAATCACCTCAAAACCAAAGGTTGAGAAGGTTGTGTAAGCACCTAAGAAACCGACGCCGATTCCTAAACGCCAGAGGGGGCTGACAGTTAATCGTTCAATAAAAAAAATATTTAAAAACCCTAAGAGAAACGCACCGCTAATATTAATCAGAAATGTGTGTAAAGGGAATCCTTGGTTCCATTTACTTGAAATCCAGACACCAAGGGCATAACGGGACAAGGCTCCGAGCGCGCCTCCTAGGCCAATGACTAAAAAGTTAGGCATTACTTTTACCTCATTTTCCTGAAAATCAACTATTTAGAAGTTAGATCTATCATAATACAGGAAGTGAATGGTAACAAGCATATTTAAATGGCACTTGTATAGTCCAACTACCCTAAAGGATATTTGGCTAGAGAAAAGGGGAAGATCGTAAGGAATAGGACGTTGTGGAATTGTAGGAAAAGAAGTATTATTATACGAATCAATTTAGTAAGAGATCTTGAAACTAGAGGTGTAAGCAGTGATCAACGATCCTTTAAAAGTCTTCGTTAACGTAGTCGAGCACAAGAGTTTCTCTCCTGATGCTGAGGAACTTTATCTATCCCATCCCAATGTTAGTTTACAAATTCAGAGTTTAGAAGAAGATCTCGGCACAAAGCTCGTTGATATTTCGTCAAAACATTTGGAACTTACGCAATCGGGCGAGATATACTATAGATATGCTAAACAAATTTTGCTTTTGCAGGATAAAGCCAAACAGGAAATCAAGCAGTTATCAAATGTGGTGACAGGGGCATTAAAGGTCGGAGCAAGCTATACGATCGGAGAATATATTTTGCCCTTTGTAGTAGCTGAATTTGCGGCTCAATATCCAAAGGTGGAGATTGAAACATCTATTGCCAATACGGATGCGATAATTCAAGCGGTTCGAACTAATTACTTAGACATTGCACTTGTGGAAGGAGAAGTCAAGCATTCAGACATTGAAGTCCGCCCATTAATGGAGGATGAAATTATTTTAGTAGTACCGAACCAACATCCCTTGGCAAGGCTTCCCATTGTTACTTCAGAGCATCTCCAAGACCAAGTGTGGATTCTTAGAGAAAGCGGTTCTGGAACTCGTGCTTTCAGTGATAAGCTAATCAAAGAGTGGGGAATAAATGTCAGAAAGACATATATCTTTGGCAGTGGTCAGGCCGTTAAGCAGGCTGTTATAGCGGGCTTAGGAATCGCTCTAGTCTCACGTTGGATCGTGCGAAAAGAGTTAAATGCGAAGGAATTAAAGTCGATCAGAATAAAGGGGAAGCGACTTACTCGTTCTTTTTACTTAATAGGACCGAAAAATCACGAAATGTCCGAGGCTTTGGAAGTTTTCACGGAGCAACTCTTCACCCCTGAGTTAGGTACCTCGTGGAGAAAATTGGGCAAAAGAGGAATGAATGGTTAGCAAAGTCGAGCGCTATGTAATTTAGAGGGGAATCGTGCTTATTACGTAGAATGAAGATATAATTATACCAATGAGTTGAGAATCGAGAGGAGATTCGCTTGGTATGAAAGATATCGTTGAGTTAGTTTATCATCCTTCCCCTTCGATAGAACGCCTTTACCTTGAGTTGACTAACCGTTGCAATCTGTCTTGTGAAATGTGTTACCGCAGAAACTGGCAGGAACTTTTGGGTGATATGTCAACCCAGGTTCTAAGCTCAATCGCGGGTGAAGTAGCAGCTTTTCCCGACCTTAAGGAAGTGATTCTAGGAGGGATTGGGGAACCGACGATTGCCCATAATTTCCGACAAGCGGTGGAACTATTCGCTTCTCGGTATGAAGTTACCGTGACTACGAACGGGACAACTTTGGATGAGCCTATGATTGAATTTTTACTTTCTCGTGGTGTTGCCCGGATAGCATTGTCTGTTGATTCAACAGATGTGCAGACATTCGCTACTATTCGGCATCAAGATGTACAAGGGATCTTGGATAGCACGCGTCAGATAGCAGAACAGAGGGTTACTGGGAGACCAGAGATCATATGGGAATTCCTGGCCATGAAGAGCACTCTTCCATATTTGCTAGAGACCGTGCGCCAGGCGGCACAATTGGGAGTGAATCGGGTCTTCGTTTCCCATATTCTACCTATGCGGGAAGAGTCGATTGTTGAAACCCTTTATCACCCTATGCTTCCTGAGACAGAACGTACCTTTCAAGAGGCTTTGTTTGTGGGGCTAGCCAAAGGTGTGGAGGTGGTCTTGCCCAAGAGCGAGTTAAAAACAGAACGGTATTGCAAGTTTATGGAAACTCAAAGTGCGGTTGTACGCTGGGACGGTCATGTTTCTCCCTGTTATCGGTTTTTGCATTCTTATCCAGAATATGTTTTTGGAAGGCACAAGTTGATTGACGCCCACAGTTTTGGTTCACTCAGTGAGCAACCGTTGCTTAAAATCTGGACTTCTCCTGAATTTATGAGTTATCGTTACAATGTTCTGCACGGCGAATACGCATCGTGTCCTGATTGTAAGTGGGTTGATGGGTGTGATATGGTTCTACGGGCAGATATGGATTGCTTGGGCCATGCTCCGGCTTGTGGAGATTGTCTATGGGGACGGGGCATAACCGTTTGTCCTTGAGTTGTACTCGGGGTTGAATTGCATTTCCCCTTACAGAAAGAAGGATTCAAATAATAGGATGTAGAATTATTACAAGTGGGTTAAGTAATATTAAAAAGATTTTAGGAGACTGAGTGATGTTTAAAAAGATATTAGTAGCAACAGATGCCTCGGAGTATTCACGTCGAGCGTTGAAAACTGCGTTAGAACTTGCTAAAACATTTGGTGGGGAAGTCGAGCTTTTGAACGTTATGTACATTCGGGAAGCCTACTGGGGTTATAATATGGCCTATAGCATTTTAATTCCTCCAGAACAAATTGAAGAGGCAGGGGTGCTTACCTTAGAGGCAACGCTTGAAGGAATCAATGTAGGGAATGTCCCTTTGAATAAGAAAGTAGTTCAGGGATACCCTGCGACTATGATCTTAGAAGAGGTTGAGAAAGAGGCCATAGATTTAGTGGTCATGGGGAGCCATGGTTACGGTCCGATTGCTGGATCTGTGTTAGGCAGTGTGAGTCAGCGTGTCCTTCAACGAGCTGAATGCCCTGTTCTTATAGTTAAATGAGCGTGTTAAAGTAATTGAAAGTAAAAAGCTGTTGATGATCAAAAATCGGCAACAGCTTTTTATATTCATATGCGTTAACGTACAAGTATTTACCAACGGAGGGCTTAAAGTGGTAGTCCCAGTCGCCGAATGAGCGCAAATCCTGCCCGTTTGGCGAGAGGAAGAAATATTTTGCGCGCTAAAGGAAAGCCAACTCGTTGCACAAGGGGAATACCCACTTTGCGTGCCAGGGGAGGTCCAAGGTGCTGAGCGATGGGAAGGCCTACTTTCCGTGCCAAGGGAAGCCCGAATTGTCGCATAAGAGAAGGACCATATTGTTTTATGAGTGCTTCAGCTTGCTGTTGCCAGACGTTAGAAGATTTTGGCCAAGCTGAAGAGGCTTGCGGTAAATAATTAGGTTGATTCTGAACAGAGGTGGGTTGGGTTACAGATCGGGTTATAGCTTGATCCATGGGCTGAGTCGTCTGAGAAGTAGGTGTAGAAATTTGCTGTTTAGCAGATGATGGTTCTAGCCCCTGCCACGGAACAGGGCTAGTCCCCTGTCGCTGAATTGGGGAGAACCTGTTCTGTTGAATCGGAGAATAACCCCGTTGCCCCATCAACGATTTCATGGGCAAGCCCCCTTTATATAAATATGAGAATCATTGGGTTGTGATACAAAATATGCATTAACTACCGCAATGTTCCATGTGAGGCTAAAAATATCCAAATAACATACAATAAGAATTTTCTATTGCTATTATATATTTATTAGGAGGGTATAATAATGGACAGTATTCAGGAACAGGCCTTAAAACTCCATAAAGAACTGGTAGGTAAAATCGAAGTCGTCGGTAAAGTAGAACTTAATACTCCTGACGATTTGAGCCTAGTTTATACGCCGGGAGTAGCTGAACCTTGTAAAGTGATTGCTGAAAATCCGGACGCAGCTTATGACTATACTGGACGGGGTAATATGGTCGCTGTGGTATCTGATGGTACAGCGGTGTTAGGTTTGGGTGATATCGGCCCCCTCGCAGCTTTGCCAGTTATGGAAGGAAAGTGTGTTTTATTTAAGAAATTCGGGGGAGTCAATGCGTTTCCCATCTGTTTAAATACTAAGGATGTTGATGAAATAGTTCGGGTCATTAAGGCCTTGGAACCCAATTTCGGCGGAATAAATCTTGAGGACATTTCTGCACCTCGTTGTTTTGAGATTGAAGCACGGCTGAAAAAGGAGACCAATATTCCGATCTTCCATGACGACCAGCATGGGACAGCTATCGTGGTATTAGCAGCGCTCATTAATGCATTAAGGGTTGTTAACAAGAAAATCGATGAGATAAAATTGGTACTTAACGGAGCAGGCTCCGCGGGAATAGCCATTACGAAATTATTGCTCCAAGCGGGTTTGAAAAATTCGATTATGGTCGATCGTGCAGGTATGCTTTGCACAGGTGAACGTTGGATGAATTCGGCTCAGGAAGAGATGGCGGAGCTAACAAATCATACAAAACTTAAAGGCTCCTTAGCTGATGCACTGATGGGGGCTGATGTCTTTATTGGGGTTTCAGCTCCAGGTGTACTAAATGGGAAAATGGTAACAACTATGAATTCTGGGGCAGTCATTTTTGCTATGGCAAATCCTACGCCTGAAATATTCCCCGAAGAAGCCTTGGCTGCAGGAGCGGCGGTTGTTGGGACTGGTCGTTCTGACTATCCTAATCAGGTGAACAATGTTTTAGTTTTTCCAGGCATGTTTAGAGGCGCGTTAGATGTCCGTGCTAAAGATATTACGGAAGAAATGAAACTCGTCGCCGCCTATGCCATCGCAGGAATTATAACTGATGAAGAACTAAATGCTGAATATATTATTCCGGGGGTCTTTGATTCCCGGGTAGCACCAAAAGTTGCTGCCGCAGTTGCTCAAGCCGCTATTAATTCGGGAATTGCCCGTATTTATCCAAATCGTAAGACTCCCACTTCTACAAGTGGGAGCGATACACCTTATTCTGCTTCGGTGGGGGTAGAGTCCCCCACCGAAGACTCGATGTTCAACTTAAGTTGAACGAGTTCACTGAGATATTTGAAAAGACGAGTCAGTTATATAATCATCAAGTGGTAAATATAGTTACAAGCAAGAAAAAGGGGTTCCGTTGGAGCCCCTTTTTCTTGCCATTATGAAAGGTTAGGTGCGTTCATCACTATTCAGGAAGTAGAAGTCTTATATGGTAATGCATTTCAGAATATTTAACGTCATTGGAATGAATATGATATAATTTCATTACAAAATTAAGTATTTTACGACATTCTTCGACCTTGACGGATTTTATAGAGGGCGGTTACCCATATGATTTCTGGAACGTGTGATCAGATTGTAGCTTTATGCATGAAAGGTGTTATTTTATAATGCAAGAACGTCATCCAATAAAATATTTAGCTCCTGCATGGTTCGCCGTGGTTATGGGCACAGGAGGAGTAGCGAATACACTCTACTTATGGCAGAATTCTTTTCACCTAGGATACTTTTTAGGAATATTACTCGCCGCTCTTGCCGATATTCTTTATTTTATCGTTTTATTACCTTGGGTAATCCGCTGGGTCAGGTACTACGAGTATGCCCGTCGTGACTTGCAACACCCGCTTGTCGGCAATTTCTTTGTCACAATGCCCGTTGCAACTACAATTTTGGGAACAAATATTTATCTTATCTGGAGCAAGTATCTGGGTGAGTCCCTAACTTACTCTTTGATTTTCGTGCTCTGGATCATCGCCATTGTTGGAGTGACTTTTTTCACCTTTTACACCACGTTTAGAATTATGCGTGTAGATGAAACTCCTAAACCGGAGATGATTAACTTTTCCTGGATTATGGCACCGATTGCGAATATGGCTGTTTCACTGATCGGTAATCCAGTACTTGAGCTCACCACGAAACTTTACCCAACATGGAGTTTATCTGTCCTCATTACAAATACCGCCTTATTCGGTATCGGTTTTTTTCTATTTATATTTATAAGTGCAATAGTTTTTGTTCGTCTAGCCAATCATCCGCTTCCCCCTGCGGAAACGATACCGTCCTTTGGTATTTTTGTCAGTGCAGTCGGGCTTGCAGTTAGTGCAGTCATTGATGCTTCAAAGAATGCTCAAAGTATGGGTCTTTTAGCTTCAACCGATCTATCCAATCTTATTGCTGTGGTCGTCTGGGGATTTGGAATCTGGATTGTCGGGATAATCATGATTATCAGTCTCTACCAGTTCCGTAACGGAGGGATTCCGTTTAGTATGGGGTGGTGGGCGTTCATTTTCCCATTAGGGGCTTATACCATTTCGAGCCAGAAAATAGCCGCGTGCTTTGAAACCCCTCTTACGTCCGGGTATTCAGCATTTCTGACAATACTCTTAGTCATTCTTTGGGTATATACCTTTACGAATACTGTTAGCGGAGCGATAAGTGGGAAACTTTTCACTGGTACTCCAATGACCTAAAAGACACTAAAGGTACCCTATCCATCGGCGGGTAAATCTGAATACGATACAATTCTAAACGTCCTATATCTGTACTCATAGACGCTATCCTGAAGGTGATAAGTAACAAGCAATTTGAGTTCTAGATAAAACAATAAAGGGATACATGAAAACGCATCCGTTTTCATGTATCCTTTTGATTTTACTATTCGGCGAGAGCAATCGCTTCAATTTCGATAATTGCGTCCTTTGGCAACCGGGCAACTTGTACAGCCGAACGGGCAGGAGGATTACTCGGGAAATAGGTGGCGTAAACGGCATTCATGGCTGCGAAATCATTCATGTCTCTCAGAAAAACCACGGTTTTTACGACTTTGTCTATAGAAGCGCCTGAGGATTCTAAAATTGCTTTGACATTATCTAAGGATTGTTTGGTTGCTCCTTCTATATCAGCGACCAATTCTCCACTTAGCGTGTTGATAGGGAGCTGTCCAGATGTGAAAATTAAATTTCCTACTTTAATCCCTTGAGAATAGGGGCCGATGGCTGCGGGTGCATTTTGGGTATTGAGAGTTTGTTTATTCATGGTGATCTACCTCCTTGAAGTTGTCAGTCATTGGCGTAAAGTATTCTTCATACCATACCATAACTGTATTTAAGTATACTTGATTTTAGGGAATAGACCAAGCAAGGCATTTGTAACCTTAAACCCTTCGAAGGTTAGGTTAGTTGTCTTGTCCAGTTTGCATATTACTTAGATCAAACTCATGGTTCACTTCGACACTATGTTCCTGTCCCGGGATAAAACTTTTTTCCTTGAAAATCACATGATTATTACGGTCTATCAATAGTACTGTGGAAGATCTTGTCCCGTAATCTGCCCCTTGGATAAAGGTTGAGGATAAGAATCTTTCCAGTTCTTGGCTTATCCCGGTATCTGGCAATTCGTGGTCCTGGGCAAGTTCAGTATCTGCTAAAATTTCGAAGAGAGGTTGCGGTTCAATTAGCGTCTTTTTTTTTAGGTAGTTGGCTAATGCTTGTTTGCCTTTTTGAACTTTAGGCCAAGGCGTGTCTAGAAAATGATTACTAAGTCCATAAATTCCAGGTTTAAGTGCCAAAGCTTTCGAGGACAGTTTATTAAAATATAATAGCTTTGATGCGTCACCAACTAAGAGATTAAAAGGATTAAAAAGAGTACGCTGATTGGCAACCTCTTGCATGTACTTTACTGGAGATTCATTTGAACATAGAAAGTTACTCACTAACATACCACGTGATTTTGGGTCAATAATTTGGGCAGAAGGGTCCCGAAAGTTTGTTAGTGCAGCAAAACGACCTGAGCGTGTAATCCCCATCCAAGTTCCTAGCATCTCCAGATCTCTACCTGCTAAAACCCAAGGGTGAGTCTCCCAGAACCGAGCAGAATCAGTCGGTCGACGATAGTACTCATCCCTATTTGCTGCCAAAATAAAGCGATAACGTGGATGGCAATCATACGCAATAAACAGCAAACACATAGTTGTTCCCCCTTTCATTTTCTGCTTGCTCAAAATAGGGCTAAACTCTATGCTCTTATCAAAGATGTTATGGATATCTAACTAATGGATACAAACTCTTGACGTTATTATAAGGGATATTTATGTATTCCGACAAGCTTTGCTGGACATGACAAGGATAAAAAGGAAAGCCCATTACCCCTGCCTAAGGAATAATGGACTTTTTTTGTCATTCTGTGGGAGACATACTCCTAACTTTTTTAGCTGATCTTGTTGGGACTTTTTTTCTAGAAAAACTTTCACAGGTTACTGCTTTTAAATCACCATAGGTCCAATAGCCGTCATTAATACCGGTGCAAAGACCGATTAATTTATCATCTGCTTTTTTAAAATAAGAACAAATCTTGCACTTGGCTAACTGCGCAAACTTGCTGCATACTTGGTGATCGATCAAAACAATTTCTTGCGTGTAATTACAAATACCTTTGGCGACATCAATCGGAATAAAATTCTGACAATCATCATGTCTTAAATCTTCACTCATTCGTTATCACATCCTTAACTAAATTCCTTCGTACTCGGTCCTGGCGATAACCTCGTCCTGAATTGGCTTGCCAATTTCCACCCAATATTGAGTAAAGCCAGCTACGCGCACCATAAGATCACGGTGTAGGCCAGGAGTTTCTTGAGCGTTTTTAAGCATTTTAGAATCAACAATGTTGTATTGAATGTGATATCCACCTTGACGCAAGTAAGCGCGTGTAAGTTCAAGTAGCTTCTTTGATCCTTCCAACCCTTTTACCGAATTCGGGTGGAGTTTAAGGTTCATTTGCGAATTCTGTGATTGGGTATGATCCCAAACTGTAGCTGAGTTGAAAAGTGCGTAGGGGCCGTTCTTATCTGTACCTGGATAGGCTGACATTGAACCATCAGCATACGTGGTTCCAGTCAAACGTCCATCGGCAGAAGCCAAGGTCGCAGCGCCTTGTGGCCCGTGGGTAGAAACGGAGATTTGACAAGGGTACATAGGCTTAGCATACAAAGATTCAAAATCCTTGCATATTACACATAACCACTCTTCATACTCTTTCAGAATACTGTCGGCAAAGAAATCGTCATTGCCATACTTGGGAGCTTTTAGACAATCGCTATGAATCTCCGCAAATTGCTCCCCGTCACTTTTCCTTTCTTGAGTAGCCAAGGAGAAACTGCCGATTTCCAGAGCAGATTTAAAGCCGAAGTTATTCAGGATGGCTTCCTTCATTTCCACCAAGGAATATTTCTGATCCTCATATACCAATTTTTTTAACGCGACCAGTGAGTTAACTTGATTAATCGTCCCACAGGTTTCAATATTAAACGTCGCGTTATAGCGGTAACCAAGGTTGCCAATATGCTGCCCCTTAGTCAGGCAATCTGGTTTGAGAAGAGAATTAAATACTGACATGTTATTTTTTCGCCAAACATCGTGCTGGATATTGTTCGTTTTTGCAAGACAATCAACAACAAGAAGGTAATATTCTTTAAAGGTTTCCAATAGTTCCTCATAGGACTCCAGTTCTTTATTATGGGGTGGCAGTACTTGTTCTCTGATCCTATGATCATAACCATTCGTAAGCACTAATTCGAGCACCTTGGGATTGGCAATAAAGTGAACACCAACGCTGGTAGGTTGTCCGGCACCGCCGGTAATCCAATACTTTTTGCCGTTTAGAGTTAGTGCGTGCCAAGCGCAGGGAGAGGTTTCCAAACAGCCACCAATTGCTACAGACCGTGCTTCCTCGATAGTCATACCTTCAGGACCATATTGTCTCAGTAAGAAGGCAATCGCATTTTGGTTGTTCATCCAAGCGGGATAACCTGTACCAGTCTTATTACATTCAATGGCTTTCAGCAAGAATTCCTCCGGGAGCTTTTCATCATACAGCATGGATAGGGTCGGCTGGGTTGTTTCATTGGTCATGCCAGCCTCAATGATCAAAAATTCCAAACGGTTAGCTGCAGACTTGCCATCTCGGGTCAACCCGCCAAGAGCTAAATTGTTAAAAGTATTACCTGAAAGAACACCACCAACAACACCGGTAGAAGCAAAACAATCTATACAGGTAAATTTCATTCTATGGCATTCGAGCAGTTCAAGCACTTCACTTTCTGTAATTCGACCCGCTTCAATGTCTTGCTCAAACCAAGGATAGAGAACTTGGCCCAAGCGACCGGGAGATAACCCCGAGATAGCATCTTCATTTAGTACGGCAATGTGAATAAGATAGGTAAGCTGTAAAGCCTCCCGAAAAGTCCTGGGCTGATTAGCGGAAATCCAATCCATGATCTCGGCTATTTTACCCAGTTCTTCAAGTCGTTCCGGATCATTTATCAGTTGAGCCAGACGCCTTGCTTCTTTAGCGTAGTTGCGAATCCAGAGCTGAATGCCTTCTAGGGTTAGGATAACCGCTTCATAAAAATAGAGACGATCCATGCCGCTTACACCGTCACCATCTGCATTACCGGCAACCTCTGCTTTTCTTTCCTTGGCTAACTTAAGTAATCCATCAAAACCATATTGAAGGGGGAAATAGTAATTGACGACTTCCCGTCCTTGCGGTAGGGTATAGCCCGAGTCAAACATGCAGATTAAGCTACGCATAACCTTTTCTTTAGTGTCATATTCGGGAACCATTTGTTCGTACTTGTGTCCCAAGTCGTCAACAGACTTGCCGACCCAGGCTTTCGCCAATTTCACCAAGGCAGGTACCTCTTCGGCACGCATCCCGAATTTTCCAGCAATCGAAGTGACTTTGCCGAAACTTTTGGTTACGTTACCACCACCCGTTCCGAACTCACTCAATTCGTCTGCGCTTGCGCTGCCCTTGGCAAGGGCTGATTGATAAAGTTCATCCTCTTTAGCCATAAAGTAACCTTCCGAAAGCCAAGGCATGGGAAAGGAACCACGATAATAGAAGGCCTTACTTCCTACCAACAATTCTCCAGGCCAAATAACAGGCGTAGAATGGGCGAAAGCTTCTTTTAAGGCAGCTGCACGCCGCACAACAGGAATTTCTCCATCCAGTTCTTGGTATTTTCGTGTATACCAGTAGGGGAACTCTGTTGTTGCTGATGAAAGACAGTTCATATACATTTCTTTCAGTTTTTTCACCCGGGGAAAAGGTTCTTTTTTAATCTCACGATCTACCACTTCAGCAGGTGCTTTGCCGCCGTACTGAAAGTTAATGTCCTGACCTTTTCCCGCAAGAATTTCAGCCAATGTCTTAACCATGCTAAAGCCTCCCTTTGTCTAAAAAAGACAGATTATTTAAAGTTATTTAAATATTACAAAAAATAAATTCTTAATACAATGTGAAAACTGATTGAAAGAAAAACTCTGATCTCGTAGGTTATCTACAGAACTTTAGCTGAACAGAATTTTACTACGGTTTAATGGTCGTCTCTGCCCTTAAACGGTTATTAATCCTTTCGAAAAAAACATCCTACACCTGGTAGATTGTCAGGTGTAGGAATTCGGGTTCGGGTTATACACGATAAAAGTTAGATATCTTTCCTTAAGACCTGTATTTCCATTTCATAATCATATTTACTGAAGGCAGATAGATCAATCATTTTAAAAGTTTGGAGGACAGTATCAGATATAATGTTCTGATGGCTTTTGGCATATTCATATATCTTTTCAAAATGTTGTAAGGAATTCGCTTCTGAATATTTAAAGGCACTGCTTAGGTATCTTCCTTCGGGCAGTATGAAATATTTCATGTCAGGTATTTCTCTATCGGAGATGGTACCTAATTTAGTAATAAGAAGTTCATGAGAGGCTAAATATTGCTTGCATGAATATACATAACACAGATTTTCGTCCGCTGTGTTTTCTTCACAGTGAAGATTGACATTATTCCTTTTCATGTATAAATCAATATTGTAGTGAGTTACATTGGCCTCGATATAATAAACTTTTCTTCTTAAAAAATATTGTTCAAAGATATCGCCAGTTTTATCTTTGGCATGTTGGCTTTTAATATCAGTGATTATTCTAGAAAGCATATCCTTAGAGTATTGATATTTTCTGATTTTATTATCGATGATGGATTTATGAGCTTCCAGGAACTCTAATAGTTCTTCACCATTCATGTTGTCATTCCACATTAACTTGATGTCTTCTAGAGGTACATATAATGACTTATTGAGATATCTAATCAGGTCTATATAAAAGAATTGATCGTAAGCATAATATCTGTAGTTGTTTTTGGGATCTGTGTAGGAAGGTATTAATAGGCCTATTTCAGCATAGTGCCGTAATGCCTTAATGGATATATCCATAATCTTGGAAACTTCACCGATCGAATAGTAAGCTTTCATTGCTGAAATCCTTCCAATTTGCAATAGCACGATAATCTATCAGTTAATAGTCTAAATTAAATATTCAAAATAATTAATAAATTGTTTGACTCTACCCTTGGGGAAGGGTTTACGATAAAAGAAAGTTATAAGTATTCGTGGGAGTGAAATTTATTTCCTGCTATTTTGTAAGTAGTAAAATTATGTTAAATGGTGGTATTGATAATTATGACAGAAAAAGCGAGAATTACAATTAATAATTTTGAATTGTTTGTCAATAAATCTAAGACAATTTTGGCGGTAGCTCTGGAAGCGAATATGTATATTCCCCATTTGTGTCATCATCCGGATTTACCAGATATCGGAGCCTGTAGGCTCTGTGTGGTTGAAATTGACGGATCGGATGACATTGTAACCTCATGTACTACTTTGGTCGAAGACGGCATGGTTATTAAAACGAAAACAGAGCAACTTGACAAAATGCGTAGACTGTCCCTGGAACTGATGCTGGCTAATCATGTGGATGATTGTACAGATTGCCCCAAATATCTTAAATGTGAGCTTCAAGCTTTGATTCAGTACTTGGGCGTAAGTACTTCCCGGCTCAGAAGGACATTGAACAGTGTGCCGATTAATACCGAAAATCCATTGTTTGTCAGAGATTTAAACAGATGCGTCGTTTGTGGTAGATGTGTCCGTGTGTGCCGGGAAATAAGAGGAGTTGGTGTACTTGATTATCAGAAAAACAAGGAGGGCAGGACTTACATTGCTACCGAAGGAGACCTCGCATTGGCTGATGCAGGCTGCAAATTTTGCGGCGCTTGCATCGAGGTTTGTCCAACTGGTGCATTAAGGGATAAAGAAGGTATCTTCAAGGCGGGTCTTAATCGGGAGCTTACTCTGATACCCTGTAAGCAGGAATGTCCGGCTGGCATTGATGTGCCAAAATATGTCCGTTTTATGCGCGATGGGAAATATTCGGAGGCTATGGCAGTTATTAGAGAAAAAGTACCGTTCCCTCATTCTTTGGGACATATATGCTTACGTTTCTGTGAAACTGCCTGCCGTAGAAAGGAAGTCAATGAAGCTGTTTCCCTAAGGGCACTTAAAAGATTTGCAGCCGAAAATGATACCGGGTTATGGAAGAAGAAGTCAAGTATCAAACTGGCAACCAATAATTCCGTTGCCATTATCGGTGCTGGTCCGGCAGGCTTGACTGCAGCCTACTATCTAGCAAAATCGGGACACAAAGTTACTGTTTTTGAACAGCTTCCTGTTGCTGGTGGTATGTTGACTACTGGGATAACTGAGTATCGTCTGCCTAGATATGTCGTCGAAGCAGAGATTGAAGATATAAAAGATGTAGGTGTAGAAATTAAGACTAACACTAGAATAGAATCTTTGGAACAATTGAAAGATGATGGCTATGAAGTAATTTTGGTTGCAATCGGAACGGATAAGGGTGTCAGGCTTCCTATCCCAGGCTCTGATTTTCCGGGTGTACTTGAAAATATCGATTTTCTCAGAAAGGTTTCCCTTGGGAAAATCGTAGATATTGGCAATAACGTAATAGTTTTAGGGGGCGGCAATGTTGCTTTTGACTGTGCTCGCACAGCCAGAAGGCTTGGCAGCAAGCAGGTTAAGATAGCCTGTCTAGAACCAAGAGAAAGAATGACGGCCAGTAAGGATGAAATAGAAGAAAGCTTGGAAGAAGGTATTGTTGTTTACAATAACCTAACCTTCAGTAAAATTGTAGAAGAAAATGGGAAGGTCTTTGGTGTTGAATGCCGAGAAGTTGCGTCTTTCGGCTTTGATGAAAATCAGAAGCTTCAAATAAAGATTGTAGAAGGGTCGGAATTTATCATAGCAGCCGACACTGTAATTTTTGCGGTTGGGCAAAGACCTGACTTGCCGGTGGGCTTTGAGCTTCGGACGGGCAGAGGCGGAACGCTAATAGTTAATGAAGAGACTTTTGAGACGGATCGGACAGGCGTATTTGCTGTAGGGGATGCTGTTTCCGGAACAGCATCGGTGATTCAGGCCATTGCATCAGCTAGGAAAGCCGCGATAGCAATTGACAAATATTTTGGAGGTGAAGGAAGCATTGAGGAGACCCTTTCTCCAGAGAGTGATCCCAGCCCTTCTATTGGTAGAGAGAAACATTTTGCATATCAGGAACGCCGACCTACAGGTCGGTTGGATATTGAAAGCAGATTAAACAGCTTTGACGAAGTAGATCAGGGCTTGGATGAGAAAAGTGCACAATCTGAAGCCCAACGTTGTCTCCAATGCGACCTGCGGCCTAAATTGACGAAAGTGAGATTCTGGACTGAATACAGCCGAAAGTAACTTTAAAAAAGGAAAGAAGAGGGAAATTTGTTAGATCGGACACTAAGAGAAGAAGCAGCTAAAAAACAAACTGAAAAATCAAATGCCACGAAAATATCTGCAACAGCGATTGACAAGGATCCAAAGGATAACACTTTCACAATAAATAATCCGTATAAGAAAATTACCAAGCATTGGGGAAAGACTGTATCGGATAGTATTGATCATTATATATTGTCGGGAGGCTATGAGGCACTTAATAAAGCAATTTCCATGAAGCCTGAAGAGATAGTTCAGGAAGTGGAAAAGTCAAAGCTGCGTGGACGCGGTGGCGTCTGTCTTTTGACTGCAGAAAAATGGAAAGCTTTCACAAAGTATGGCGACTCGGAGAAATACATCATATGTAACGGGACTGAAAGCAGCGGGCAATCAGGAAGCGTTCAATTACTATTAACTAGCGAGCCTCATCTGGTACTGGAAGGTATAGTTATTAGCGCTTATGCCTTAGGTGTAGGTAAAGGCATAATATGCCTTAACACTGATAACCAAGTTTTAAAGGTAATCGAAGGCGCGGTACATCAAATGAGGGAAAGTAATATCTTGGGTGATAATATTTTGAACAGCCATTTCAGCTTCGATTTAGAAATCAGATTAATTCCGGATACTACTGTAGCTTTTGAAGAGACTTTTCTTTTGAAAGCACTGGAAGGTAAAAAAATAATCACAAGCGCAGGACTTTTTGGCAGACCGACACTGATCCACACTGCGGAAACTATGGTAAATATACCTTATATCGTGTCTGAGGGAGCTCAGAAGTTCATTAATTCGGAAACGAAGCTTATTACCCTGTCAGGGGATATAAAGCATTCTGGTGTGATAGAAGTGTCTGTGCATACCAGTTTGGCTGAAGTAATTTACGACCTAGCAGGAGGAATACCTACAGGACGGCCGGTTAAACTTGTGCAGGTTGGGGGACTGACTGGGGGCTTCATTTCAGGAAATGACCTGCAGGTCACTCTGGATTATAGTGCTCTGAAAGACAAAAATATCAGCCTGAATTCCAGTTGGATCGAAGTCTATGATGATTCACACTGCGTTGTGGATGTGGTTAAAAATATTGCAAATACAATTAAAACGGAATCCTGCGGCAAATGTGTTCTATGCCGAGAAGGAATACTTCAGCTGTCTGTGATTCTAAGCGATATAACGGAAGGAAGAGGACGTAAGGGTGACCTAGAACTGCTTACGGAAATTGGAGAAAACATCAGAGCAGGCGGCGGCTGTAATTTTGGCAAAACTGCTGCCGATCCCATATTGACGACTTTACAGGCTTTTTACGAGGAGTATGAAAAGCATCTGAAGCGGAAAAGATGCGATGCTCTCGTCTGCCAAGCATATATCACCTATCATATACTTCCCGAAAAATGTTCAGGGTGTGGTCGATGCCTCACTCATTGCCCCGCCAAAGCAATAAGAGGTGAAGAGAAAATGATCCATGTAGTTGATCAGGAACAATGTGATAAATGCGGTGCTTGTATTGAAATATGTGAACATAATGCCATAGCAAAAGCTAGCTCGATCAAGCCGCAAACACCTGAGATACCGATCCCAGTGGGAACCTGGAAAAAGACAGGACTGTCCCCAAAGCTCTGATGGTAAGCAGGAGCAAATAGCACGAATTATCAATTCGCACAGCGAATGATAATAAATATGAAGGAGGAATTTTCAATGAGACAATTAAAAGCGGATGTAATTGTTGTAGCAGGTGGTGCAGCCGGTTTGGCTGCTGCTATTACTGCCGCAGAACAAGGGGCAAGCGTTATCGTATTGGAAAAGGCAAACACAACCGGAGGATGTGCCAACATGGCCATGGGCCTGTTGGGCGTTGAGACTAAAATGCAAAGGAATAGGCTGATCGATATCACGAGAGAAGGGGCTTTTACTAAGTTTATGGATTATACCCACTGGAGAGCTGATGCAAGGTTAGTAAGAGATTATATTTATAAATCTGCAGACACTATAGAATGGCTGGAGAATATGGGTGTGGAATTTGCATTGCCTTCTAAATACTTCCCTGGCTCAGAAGCTACATGGCACATTATTATGCCAAAAACCGGCAATCCAGGTTTGAGAGCAGCTGCAACAATGATTAAATTAATGACAGAAAGAGCGGAAGAATTAGGCGTTAAAATCTATCTGGAAACACCAGTCAAAAGAATTATTAAAAAAGATGGTGCCGTCGTTGGTGTTGTGGCAGGAGACAAAGACGGTGAGATTGAGGCGTTTGGCGGTGCAGTAATTATTGCTACCGGTGGTTTTGGAGATAATCCGGATTTCATAAAAGAATATACAGAATATGAATGGGGAAAAGACTTATTCTCCTACAGGATTCCAGGATTGACCGGGGATGGCATACAAATGGCATGGGAGGTCGGAGCTGCTAAAGATACTATGGCGATGGAGCTTGTATTTTTTGCACCGAACACCGGCGGCTATGCGCCAATAGAATTGCCTTTCCGCCAACCTAACCTGCTGGTTAACTTGGAAGGTGAAAGATTTATGAATGAGCAAATAATTGAAAACCCGGTATTTTCAGTTAATGCTATTACAAGACAAAAGAATCGGGTTGCTTTTTCCATAATTGATGAAAGTATAATTAAATACTATGAAAAGAATGGCTTGGATCTTATCAATGTCGTGACTTCCACTATGGATATGAGCTACTTCAAGCAAGAATTGGAAGCTATGAAAAATGGCAGTGACGTATTATTCATTGGAGATTCAATTGAAGAACTAGCTGAAAAGACGGGTATTAATGTGGAAAACCTGAAGAAAACTATAGCAAGCTATAATATGGCCTACGATTCTCGTGATGAATTATTTAATAAGGATCCTAAATTCCTGAAACCGATTAAAGGGCCAAAATATTATGCTCTGAAATTTGCTCCAAGTGCCTATGGAAGTCTGGGGGGTATCAAAATCAATCATAAAACAGAAGTTCTGGACGCTGAAGGTAATCTAATTCCTGGTCTGTATGCTGCAGGTACGGATGCAAATTCCGTTTGTGATCCGGACTATGTCTTTGTTTTACCGGGAAATTCATTGGGCTTTGCCGTTAACAGTGGTCGAATAGCCGGTGAAAGTGCTGTCCACTACCTTAGGGAGATCTAAGTGAACTCGTTCAACTAAAGTTGAACATCGAGTCTTCGGTGACGTAAGTCTCCAGTGACGATAGTGTCCATTAGTTTAAGAATTTTCTTGCGGTAAGATATCCAATATTTTCAAGGCGACTTGCACACTTAGTCGCTGTTCCGGATCGTTCAAGTCCAAATTGGCTAACTCTTTGATTCGCTTAAGTCGGTAATTTAAGGTGTTGGTGTGTAAATGCGAAGCCCTTGCCGTCCTTTGTAGATTGCAATTATTGTCTAGATAGCAACGCAGCGTGTCTACCAGCATAGTACCATTCTTTGTATCATAAGCTATGATCAACTTCAGCATCTTACCGACAAACCCGGATAATTCCTGCAGATTATTAACATGATTCAGCACCCAATAAATTCCCAATTGTTCAAAAGTAACTACTCTGTTCTTGTGCCCAATCTTTTTCAGGATTTTTAAACATGTATTAGCTTCTTGATGAGACTCAGGGATATCTTTAAGTTGATGAGCCACCTTACCCACTCCGATAGATACTGGTGTTTCACTGAAAACCAAATGAAGTTTGTCCTTAATTTCATTAGCTAAATCAAGTGGGCAAATGTTGTCGCGACACTTCTCATTGCCTTGATCACCTGCGTAAGTTAGAATTACAACCATATCAGAGATCCGCGTGGTAATGCTCTTGGGCGAAGCAGCCATAACCAGATTATTTACGGTTTCAAATAAACGCTGCTTGATTCGGGTGACAAATCCTTCATCTCGCAGCTGTTTTGCCCCAAAATTGCTTAAGTCGTCTATATTCAAAACCATTACTTGAAATGGCTTGGCAAGATCATACCCCAAGTAATTTGCCCTATCCAGAATTTCTTGTTCGGATTTATAGTTTCCCGATAACAGATCATCTAGGCAATCACCCTTCAACCTGTTGATTACCTCGAACTTGATTTTTTCTTTCATCATTTCCAAAGCAATAAACGAAGAGACATGTTCCAGAGCAATAAGGTCAATTTCCTCAAGAGATTTCCCTGTTTCTTGGATAAAAATATACCCTAGGGCTTCAGTATCAACAACTATAGGTGCTACCACTCCGCCATTGAAGCCTTGGACCCGCTGCTGGTTTGGTAACTTGTTCTTTTGTATTTTACTTGGCAGGCGCATAGGCAGCTTTGCCACAACCAACTTTTCAAAAAATTCTCTAAGTTGATGGTTAATGACTAATTCCGTAGGGTTATATAAATAAGTTACACGATCACCTGCCTCGTCTACCGAGTCAACTGGATTAACTGGATCCTTGGAACAACATGCTAGGAGGCGGAAGAAACGGTCAGTAACTTTTACCTGACCATTGACTAATTGGGCGAGGGTACCGGCCATGCTTTTTATACCTTGACCTTGGAGCGCCTTCTGAGTTAATTCCTTATGAATTGAAACTGAACGGGCAAGCATAGTATGTTGGGTCTCCATAAACTGTTTGGAAGTTTGCAAACCAACTAACGATTCCCGCTGTCCGGAATAAAACTTGGCATTTTGAAGAGCAATCATTACCTGGTTGGAAAACTTGGCTAAGAGCTTAATTTCTAAGGGATTAAAGAAGCTCTCCTCTTTTTTACGCCAACAATACAGCACACCGTGAATTTTAGACCCAATTAGCAAGGGCACAGCTAGAGCAAATGACATCTCCTTATCTCGTACCATTAAATCAATGTCGTCATATTCCCGGATAAGCTTAGTTGGCTGTGTCTCCATAACACAAGTCAAAGGGTGATGAGTAGACAAAACCTGACCGGTTAACCCTTTGCCAGGTATCACCTTGATATACCTTACTTCCTCCACAGCATCTCTGGTTCCATAGGTTAGGTGTGCATATTGTCCTTCTTCTTCCAGTAAAGTTATGGCTGCCATATCACAAGCTAACAACAAACAAGCCTTGTCAACGACCGAGGGAAGCAAAGCTTTCAGATCTAAAAAAGCAAAAATATCAATCCCCGCCTGCAATAAGGCCCTAGCTTCACGTTCCTGTTGTTTTGTCTTATATATTAATCGAGCATTATCGATTAACACAGCTAACTTAGTTGTTAAAACGCTCAATAACTGAACATCCTGTTCGGTAAAACCCAGATGTTTATTAACCAAATGCAACACTCCGATGCCTTTTTGGTCAATAAACAAGGGAACATCCAATGATTGCCGAATCCTAAAAAGTTTAATAAACTGCTGGAGGTATTTCTTTTCTGTGGGGGCGTTATTACTAATAAATGACTTTCTCTCCAAAAAAACCTCAAGCGTCCGCAACTCTTGATAGCGGTCTGGACGCACTGAAAGCCGGTACTGATTTATCTCTTTTTCGTGGGCTCCAAAAGAAGGACTTTGTAACACCAGTTCCTGTTTATCCTCATCAAAGAGCATTATCCCGCCGTTTTCAGCCCCGATCAGTTGTGTCATTTTTTGCAGCACCAGCTCTATGAACTTTTCGTAATCATTGGTACCAATGCTTGAACCAATTTCTTGTAGTGCTACAAGAGCTTGACTCATCCGATTTACTTGGGTAGAAAGCTGATGGTTTCGCCAGGTAAGATTTAAATTGGCCACAAATAAACCTAAGAACTGATTTTCTTGGCGGGAAAAGGAGTTCCTACTTTTTGAACCTACCAGGAATAGCCCTTGCTTCATACTATCAATTGAAATCACTTTTAACATTAATGATTTTAACTCTTCTCCTTCCCCTAAAAAAGGAGCAAGCAGCAGTATTCCCGGATTGCTCAACTGAAAAGGATCGTTGGCCAGGTTCAGTAGGTTGAATGCATCTCCGGTTTCCGCCTTTGATCGAACTGATGATGTGCGACCCTGATCATCGAAGACTACCAATGCATCATCTTCCTGCAGCACAAGAGCGGCCAAATCCCCATTAAAAAGTTCCTTGGCACTTCTTAAAACCGTAAGATAATCATCTCTGCTTTCTCCAAGGGATGATTCCTGTTCGAACCACTTTTCCATTGTACTCTCCAAATTTAAAGTTTGGATTAGGACGGCTTCTTCCACAGCATTACCTAACAATAGATACACCCCCTAGTGAAAAAGTAGCCTCTCTGATTTTTGTAATATTCAATAAATTTTAAATTCAGCCTTATTATAGCACATTTCGGATGGGATGCGGATCAGATTGTTTATTCACTAAAACGGCGTATCTGAACCTACATAACATAAAATGTCACGATCTAGAAATAGCGCCTGCACTCGTTCTAAAACTTTATCCGGCGTGCCTTCTATTTCTTTATACGGATAGTCCATCCCAACTTGTCGCCACTTAGATTCTCCCATACGGTGAAACGGCAGAATGTTCACTTCCCTGAGGCCGATATTATGCAAAAACTCAGCCTGGGCAATTATATTTTCATCGTTGTCATTGAAATTTTCGATTAACGGCATGCGAATAACCAATCTACCAGGCCAATCAGACTCTTGTAAACTTTTTATGTTTTTTAAGATAAGCTCATTTCCCACACCCGTCTTTTCCTTGTGTTTTATAGAATTCATATGTTTGATATCGATAAAGACGAAATCTACATAACGCATAGCATCCAGGAAAAACTCTGTCTCAATACAACCAGTAGTTTCAATGACCGTGTGTAAATATGCCTCCTTGCAGCGTTTTAAGATCCCCATAATAAATTCCTTTTGGAAAAGAGGCTCGCCGCCACTAAAAGTTACTCCTCCATTTGAGCCCCAGTAGTTTCGATCGCGGGTTAAAATGCACATTAGTTCAGTCCCGCTCATCCACCTGCCACTAACCTCCATTGCCTCTTTAAGACAGGCTTTTGTGCAGTCAAACGTCAAACAATCCCAGCATTTTTTCCAATCAATAACTGGTAATTTAGTCTTATCACTTACAGTTATGGCTTGACGCGAACAAACATCAACACATCGATGACAGCCTGAGCTTTCGTGGACACATTTAGTCATTCTAAACATTAACCGTTGCCGATACTCCCAACCTTCAACGTTGGCACACCATTGGCATTTCAAAGGGCACCCGCTCAGAAATACCAAGGTACGACACCCAGGTCCATCATGAACAGAGTAACTTTGAATATCAAAAATCAGCCCCATTTTTTCTTGCATCGCTTACCTCCAAAGCACTATTGTATTCAATGCCCCCAAAATAGATTGATTATTTTAATATTATAAAAGTGAATATTTAAATACTATGTATTAACTGATAGAAAAAAACCTCTCGATTTAGTAGGTTCTCTACTAGACTTACACCAAGTTGAAATAATTAACAGTTGAATGGTCGTTTTTATCCTTTTAACGGTTAGAAAACACTAAGAAAATGACCGGAGGTCTAATCTTCTGCTCAAGGTCACTAAGGAGAAAGTCTCAGCAGTACAATTCTTGACCGGTTGTTTCCTGTATTTTGGCAGGGGATCAGGGTAAAATAGAGACATGTTAACTATTGATGAGAGCAAAAGGGAGTGCTGGATTTATGAGTTTAGTTTATTCAGTCTTTGTTCCGCATCCACCCATCCTTGTTCCGGAGATCGGACGGGGAGAGGAACGTAAGTGCCAAGCGAGTTTGGATGCTTACCAGGAGATAGCAAGACGTCTCGTTCAGGCGGAGGTCGAGACTGTGATCCTTGTTTCCCCTCATGCACCGTTTGCTAAGGAAGGGATTACCCTTTTAACGGAGGAGGTCGTCCGAGGGAATTTTGCTCAATTTGGAGCTGAGCAGGTAAGTTTGTCGTTTGCAAGCGACCCTATGATTATTGCCCTATTTCAGAAACACCTAGCTGGGAATTTTTCTGTGCAGGGGCCTATTGATCACGGTGCCCTGGTACCACTTTATTTTTTACAAAAAGCAGGGTGGAACGGAAAGGTCGTTCTCTTGGGGATGCCCTTGGAGCAACCAGAAGAATATGGTTTGCGGATGGGAGAAGTCCTAGATAAGCTGCCTGGACGGTATGCACTTGTAGCTAGTGGGGATATGTCCCATCGCTTGAAGGAAGACGGCCCGTACGGTTTAGATCCTGCTGGGCCGGAATTTGATCAATTCGTGGTCAAGGCACTTCAGAGGGATCCCAAAAAGATCGTTAATATACCGGTTGATCTTGTCGAAAGAGCTGGCGAATGTGGGTATCGGAGTCTTCGCTTGGCACTGGCCGCTAAAGAAGGAGCACCTGAAGTGCTTTCCTACGAGGGGCCATTTGGGGTGGGATATCTGATTGCTGATCTTTATCATTCCTCACCCTTGCCGCAGTGGGCGAGACGTTGTCTTAGGGCCTATTTACAGAAGGATGATCCTAGTCGACCGGATTTACCCGACTTATCATCATCCGCGTTTGGTATGCAAAGGGGATGTTTTGTAACGTTGAAACAAAATGGACATTTACGCGGGTGTATCGGAACAACCGAACCTTGGCAGGAAAATATTGCTCTGGAAATTCAACATAATGCCGTGGCTGCCGGAACACAAGATCCGCGTTTCCGTCCAGTTCGCATCGATGAACTAGATTCCCTAAGTTTTACAGTGGATGTCCTTGGTGAACTTGAGAAAATTGCAGGGCCTGAAGAGTTGGATCCCTGGAGGTACGGAGTTGTTGTGCGGCAGCGTGGAAAAAGCGGGCTTTTACTCCCCCATTTGGAAGGGGTCGATACAGTCTCAGACCAAATCAGTATTGCCAAACAAAAAGCTGGGATTTCTGCGGAAGACCCAGTGGAGCTTTGGCGTTTTGAGGTTAAGCGACATTATGAGTAATACAGATAATGTAAGTAATCTTAACAAGTTAAGTATTAGTAACACAAAAAAGTTAAGTAACACGACTTATGAGAATAAAGAATCCTATAGTGCCAGTTGTCTTTTGTGCCCCCAGCGTTGTCAATTACGACAGGGGCAGTCGGGGCGGTGTCATGCCCGAGAAAACCGAGAGGGAGAGGTCGTATCTCGAACCTATGGTGAAGTGGCGGCCTGGAATATGGACCCGATTGAGAAGAAGCCCCTTTATCATTTCTATCCCGGTTCTTGGATTTTTTCTGTGGGGGGTTTTGGTTGTAATCTAAGCTGTTCGTTTTGTCAAAATCACGAAATCTCCCAGAAACATCAAGTCGGCAGAAAAGTAACTCCTGCTCAGCTTGCAGAGCTTGCCGAGCAGGAACAGAAATCAATAGGGCTATGTTTTACTTATTCAGAGCCGAGCGTATGGTTTGAAATGATCAGAGATACCGCTCCCTTGGTGCGAGCTCAGGGGGGTAAGGTAGTTTTGGTGAGTAACGGAACGATTTCACCACGCTTCCTCGAGGAGTTGATTCCGTGGCTGGATGCCGTCAATATTGATATCAAAGCATTCTCGGAGGAATTTTATCAGCATTATTGTGGAAGCAAACTGGCCTGGGTTTTAGACAATGTAGAGCGTTTGGCGGGACGGGTTCATCTTGAATTGACAACTCTTGTCATTCAAGGAGCAAATGATGATCCGGACGAGCTTACCGAATTAGCACGATGGCTACGCCAGCTCAATGTCCCACTTGCTTGGCATATGAGTGCCTACCATCCAGCTTATCGACTCGCCCTTCCGCCTACGGAGAGAAAGACCTTAGAACGAGTATGGGATATAGCCAAAGAATATCTTCCCTATGTGTATTTGGGAAATGTCAGAGGAGGAAGTACGACGTTTTGTCCCCAGTGTGGTGAAGCAGTGATTCAACGTGAACCTGTTATAGTTAATTGCCTAGACCGAGGGTGTTGCCCGAAATGTAGGGAGAGCATTTTCGGGATTGGGATGTAAGGATTCGTTTTTAAATTTGATACTTATTATAAGAAGTACATTGTCGCCAGCATACCTGTAAGAGACATAATGATTGTGTATGGTAGAGCCATTTTCACCATTTCCATGTAAGACAGGCGAATCAGCGGAGCAAGTGCAGAAGTCAACAGGAACAGGAACGCTGCCTGACCGTTTGGTGTAGCAACGGAAGGGATGTTTGTACCCATGTTGATTGCAACTGCCAGCTTGTTGTATTGCTCCAGCGCAATGCCTCCAGCTTCAAACGCTTTCTGTGTTTCGGTCATATATACGGTAGCAACAAATACGTTGTCACTGATTGCAGAAAGGACACCGTTTGCCGCAAAGAAAGCGACAAGCTGATCCTGTCCTTCTAGGTGCAGTACCCACTGAATGATTGGCGTAAACAGATGCTGATCATGAATAACCGCAACGATGGAGAAAAATACGACCAGCAGTGCAGTAAACGGCAGTGCTTCTTCAAACGCATGACCGATGTGCCCTTCTTCAATAACCCCGTTGAAAGCGGTAAGTAGGATGATAATCATTAGACCAATAATACCGACTTCTGCTAGGTGCAACGCCAGGGAGAAGATCAGCAGAACGCCGCATACAGCCATAATAATCAGGCGTACACGTCCACGAGTATCCATCTTAGCATCCTTGGCTTTTGCGTCATCTTCCATAACCTTTCGAACAGACTCAGGAAGCTGATAGCCGTACCCCCAAAACTTAGTGACTTCAAGGGTAATGGCGGTCAGAAGCCCAGCGATCAGTACCGGGATAGACACAGGTGCGCTGTTTAAAAAGAAATCAACGAAGTTCCATTTCATAATGGAGCCGATCAGTAGGTTCTGCGGTTCACCAACCAGTGTTGTTGCTCCGCCCAGCGCAGTACCCACAGCACCATGCATCATAAGATTGCGCAGAAAACCACGGAACTGGTTCAAGTCCTCCTGATATTGGTCATCAATAATATGGTCGTGATTGATGTCATACTTTTCGTGTACTTTATGGCTGGAAGCAAACTTGTGGAAGATGTTGTAGAACCCATATGCCACAGCGATAATCACCGCCGTTACGGTTAGCGCATCCAGAAAAGCGGAAAGAACTGCACCCAGTATAGAGAACAGGAAGGCAAGCGCGACTTTAGAGCGTACTTTAGTAAGGATCTTGGTAAACAGGTACACAAGACCTTCTTTCATAAAATAGATCCCGGCAACCATGAACATTAGAAGCAGAATAACCGGCAGGTTCAGTTCAACTTCGTGATAGACCGTATGCGGGTGAGTAAGCCCGATCACAACGGCTTCGATCGCAAGAAGTCCACCTGCAGGGAGCGGATAACATTTTAGCGCCATTGCAAGTGTAAAGATAAATTCGACAATCAACACCCAACCGGTAATGTACTTACCGACGGTAAACATCAAAATAGGGTTCAACACCAGAAAAGCAAGAATTGTTGTTTTGTACCAGTTCGGAGCGTGACCCAGAAAATTTGCTCTGAATGCCTGTCCGATACCCATCTTATTCTTATTCATATGACACTCCTCCAAAATGAGAAATTCTATATTCGCCTAACAACGTTGTAATATTCATAGTCAGTCACTTATTGTAATATTATTCCTTATTACCATTTTATGTATTCAAGTATCGCAACTAAACCTCCTTAATATATTATGGATTACATTCCCCCCAAAAAAGGAGAGTAGTCAAATATGACTACTCTCCCCTGAGAAGTTCCTGCTTGTAGTCTGGCGATCCTAGCGTAATTTCAATGAATGAAATTAGCCTTAGACCCATGACTTTAGCGTCCTTCGCTTTCGCAAAGTTTACCCCAACCGAACTGCGATTATTTAATTGCACAAATAATCCCCCGTTAATCACATTTATTATATCAAGATAAGACAAACTTCGTCAAGCGTAATAAAAAATTAGGCTTAGAAAAATTAACGGATAAAACTTACGTTCTATTCAGATACTAACTATTGAAATGAGCGTTATACGTCTCATATTACAACAAGAACGGAGGTTTTTTAAAAGGTGTTTAAACATGTAAAAGATATGGAGTATACTGTACATGTGGATAGACCCGACCCACGCTTTGCAGTCTTGTTACTTGAGCAATTTGGTGGTGGTAACGGTGAACTTAAAGCAGCTATGCAGTATTTTTCCCAGAGTTTAGGGTGTAATGATCCGAAGATACGAGATTTACTGCAAGACATCGCTGCAGAAGAATTAAGCCATTTAGAAATGGTGGGTGAATGTCTTGGCATGCTGATTGGTCCAGTCGATAGCATCCCTAGAGATTTCTCAGCGAATCATATGGCCTTGCTTGGAGGAGGTCCACTGCTAGTTAACTCCGCTGGAGTACCTTGGACAGCTAACTTCGTGAATTCAAATGGAGATATATATACGGATCTTTCCTCAAATGCAGGAGCAGAGCTCCGGGCTAAGCTAATATACGAGCGTCTTCTCCAACAAACGGATGATGCTGGGGTCAAAGACATGATCCGTTTCCTCTTAAGCCGTGAAGAATCTCATAACTTCTCGTTTATGCAAGCGATTGAGACTCTAAAAGGAAGCGGAGTCAACAAAGATTTCCGTGACTCCGATTTCTCGAAGAAATACATGAATATGTCGACGGGGCAGGGAGATAGTCGTGGTCCTTGGAACGAGGGTAACGGGATCTCTTATGAGGATAATCCCAATGAGAGATATGGCGGACCTGCCCAGTATGGAAAAGATCCGCAAGCTACCGGAACGAAGGAAGTTGGGCCGGGATATAATGACCATACTCGAAACAATATACAATATTCGCAGCCACGGCCACAAAATAGCGACAAAACAGTCAACTAAACGATTTTAAAAATAGGGTAATCAAGGGGCACGAGTTTTTGACTCGTGCCCCCAAAAAATTATGGTAGGGGTAATTCATGAAATGCCCCTCAGAGCGGCATTTCACTTAAGACCTTAATCGTTATGTTCATGAAGATGTCCAGGGTGTTTATGGTCGTGCGATTGTCGGTGAGTAATCTCGTGGCTATGCTCATGTGAATGAGCAGGAGAATGTCTATGTGGATGGTCATGATCATTCACATGTTGATGCGGATGCTCATGCTCATGCTCATGCTCATGCTCATGCGTAAGCCCAAGAGCGTGAGCCATGGTATGTTCTTTATCAGGGAGGGTATCAAACCAGCCGTTATTAGCATCCTCTTTGCTGTCAAGGAAATGCATATAAGGTTTAATGTCTAGTAAAGGGGTTCCATTATAGGTGTCAATCCCTGAAATTGTAATTTCGTTGCCTTTTATTTCCTTTACCCTGACAATACTTAGACCGATGGGGTTGGGCCTTTGCGGGGAACGGCTGGCAAAGAGTCCAATTTCAGTGTCAGGAGCCCATGGGGAGCTAGTGAGTAATTCTAGTGGGGGGGTCACTTGATCTAAGTGATAGAGGACATAAATATAGTTGAAGGTATCTAAAGTTCTAAGAGCACTGGCATAATCGGGATTAAGTGTAATCCAAAAATCACCCGGTGCGTCTGCAATCGGCTGATGGGGAGTGTTAATGGCAATATAGGGTGTATGTATAGTGCCAATCGATTGAAAAATGATGTCCATAAAAAAGCTCCTTTCTTTTTAACCGTGGTTTTTAGCTCCGCCGATGTGAAAATGTGAGCGTTCATGAATGAGGTTTACATTTAGGAGGAGTTTTCGGTCACTAAGTATTTCGAACGGTGTGCTGTCAGCTGCGACTGTGTGGTTTTCGCGCAAGACAACCACTCGCTGAGCAATTTCTTCCACAATAGAAAGGTCATGAGTAGCAGTAATAATCGTTTTTCCTGCATTTTGGAGGGCAGAAAGAAATTCCACCAGCCAAAACTGTGTGCGCGGGTCGAGTCCATTCGTAGGTTCATCAAGAAATAAAACTTCAGGATTAGCGGTAAGAACACACGCCAAGGCGACTTTTTTCTTCTCCCCACCACTCAGTTTATAGGGAGGGCGGTCTAACAGTGGTGTGATTCCCAGCAGGTCAGCAGTTTCAACAATTCGTTGTTCGACCAGTTTGACAGAAAGGCCAAGCTGCAGGGGCGCAAAGGATAACTCATCTCGAACGGTAGCCGAGAATAGTTGGGCATCAGAATTCTGAAAAATAAAGCCCACACGTTGCCGAAACTCGGATAAGTATGAAGGGTCTTGCAGTTTCTTTTCAGTAAGTTCCTGCCCAAAGGCCAAGATTTGGCCGGATGTGGGATGCACAAGCCCAGCAAGAATCTTCAGTAGTGTGGACTTCCCACTTCCATTGGCACCGAGAATAACAAGGCTTTGTGCCGGGTAGAGCTGAAGATGAATATCGGACAGAACAGGATGATCAGGAATATAGGCATAGGAAACGGCACCTAATTCGAACAGAGGAACGGTTTGTTTAGACAAGTTTTCATCCTCCTAAGACTTTGTCGGCAGCATAAAGCGATAAACTCAGCATAAGGGCGACTCCCAAGCTAAAGACATCCATCCAGCGCAGTTGGAAACGCTGAAGGGTATAAATTTCACCGGTATATCCCCGCGCGATCATAGAAGTATAGACATCTTCGCTCATTTGCAGAGATTTACCGAAAAGGTGAGCAATGGAAGAACCCACAAATCGCCGTTGTTCAGCTCCGGAAGAACGTCCTGAGTCACGTGCCTTCCGCGCTAAGAACATGTCTTCAAGGAGGGTAATGAGCACAAAAATATAACGGTAGGTCATTTCCAGAGTAACGATAAAAATCTTAGGAACAAAAAAGGTACGTAATGCCCGCAGCAGATTGTTCCAGCGTGTCGTCACGGTGAGGAGAACGGCGAGAGTGACAGAGATACCCACTCGGCTGATCAGGAGGAGTGCTCCCCAAAAGCCCTGTCGAGTGATGATTAATTCATGCGGAACATGAATTGGCCCGATATGGAGTGGAACCGAGAAAGTCCAAATAATCCAGAGGGGGTCACCCGGGCGTACCCAATTAAATAAGGATGGAATGACCATGATACCCGTAAATAATGGAATAACTAACCAAACCCGCTGAATAAGAAACCGAGTAGGAACCTTTGATAACGTGGCGAGGATCAGAATAACCAGATACACCCCCCAAAGTAAAGGTAAATGACGCAGGAGATTGACAGTTATTAGGAGTGAGAAAATGGCGAGCAACTTCATCCTGGGATCCATGGCTTGCAGGAACCCTGAGCGAAGAGCTATCTCCTCAGAATAGACGGACTCCCTTACAAAACTGATAATACCTTGAAGGGTTTTCTGAATAAAGTTGGATTGCTTTAATTTTGCAGGTGAAGGCGCAAGCGGACTATTTTCTTGAAGCCAAAGAGGAAGATTCATTTTGATTGTATCCCTTTCATCACTAAATGCTGTCGGTTCTTTCTAAAATAATACGATGGTTTAGAAGGGCCATGTCTTTAATTTTGGCTTGGATAAACATTTGTTTTCCGAAAATATCCATAAGTTTAAGACCATTTTCATAGGGCTCGATGGTATCGACCGACTCCATAAACAACACTTCGTTTTCTCCATCCTTAAGATAGGCATTTGCTTCACACATTATAAATTACTCCTTCTTTTGAAAAATTAAAAAAGGCCATAGACTGCCCCTGTTCGGGTCAGACCTCCATGGTCTATTTTGTGCATAATCAAATTATAACTATTCACCTTTATTTTTATCATTCGACAGTCAATGCGGATTTCCTGCCAAATGCGATATAAATAAGTTATAAGATGTCTTTTGTATTTTTTTTTGTTGTTCAGCCTCTAATAATTTGGCTCTTAGGTTGAGCATAACTATAAAAAATAAATAATATACAAAGTAGTTAATAAAAAAGAAGGAATTCTAAAATTCATGTAGAAATAGCATCATTAAACAAAATACTGAAAAATTAGACCATGGAGGTCTGGCTTCAATACAGAAGTCAGCTTCATGGTCTCTTTTTTTACTAAAATTGAGGAGTGAAGGAAAGATGGAAGAACAAGTCAAGATGGATTGGGAGCGTTGTGTGGCGTTTCACGGCCATGTCTGCCCAGGGTTAGCGATTGGGTTTCATGCAGCTCAGATTGCCTTAAAGGTACTCCCTACTTTAGAGGGGGAGCCTTACAATCCTAAAAGCGGGATTGTCAGCATTGTACAGAATGATGCTTGTGGAGTGGATGCTGTGCAGACGTTACTATCAAGTACCTTTGGCAAAGGTAATCTAATGTTCAAGGATCATGGCAAGCAAGTTTTTAGTTTTATTCGTCGTCAAGATGGGCGTGGTGTTCGCGTTGCTCTGAAATATGGGGCAATGGATAATGAACGGCATCAAGCTTTGCGCCCTAATGTGATGAACAATACGGCAACCCCAGCTGAGTCGGAGGAATTTTATAAAGTGCATGAAGAGCTTTCTATGCACTTAGTGGAAACTCCGCCAGAAGAGCATTTTGTCTGGCAGGAAATCACCTATGACCTACCTCATGGTCCTAAACTCAATCCAACGGTGCAATGTGCTTTCTGCGGAGAAGGTGTGATGGAACAGCGGGCAAGTGTTCGTGAGGGACGCATCGCTTGTCCGGAGTGTGTGGAAGAATACAAGTCGCGTGTCCTAGTGTTAAATAGATGAAAAAACGGTTTTCATTTTTAGCAATAGTAGACATACTGAAAATCACATTTTGGCATGTTTAGATTAGCTAATTTCAATTGGTTTGTCTAATCATGCTCTACGATATGGAGAGGATGAATCTTAAATGAGAAAAGTAATGGCGTTATTATTGACTCTGCTAATGTCGATGTTGCTATTAGCGGGATGTGGAGGGACTACAGGACAGAAAGAGGCAGGAACAGTTCCGACAGTGGCTAAGGTTCAGAAACAAAAAATTACTGATTTGGTCGGGAGAGAAGTTGAGATAGCGGTTCCTGTCCAAAAGGTTGTGGCGATTGGACCAGGTGCCTTGCGGCTGGTGACCTATGATGAAGGGGCGTCTATGGTAGTAGGGATTGAAGAGATTGAGAAAAAGCCATCGCCGGGAAGATCCTACATGTTGGCTTATCCCGACTTAAAAAAACTACCGAGTATTGGGCAGGGGGGACCGGATACCGCTCCTAACGAGGAGAGCTTGGTCGGCGTCAAACCGGATGTGATTTTTGTCTGTATGCTTGTAGATAAAGAGAAGGCTGATCAATTACAAGCTAAAACAGGTATACCCGTAGTCGCCTTAAGCTATGGCGATCTGGCGACGTTTGGTGAAAATCTATATCGTTCCATAAATATAATCGGCTCGATCATAGGCAAAGAGAAGCGGGCGCAAGACGTTGTTACATATCTTAAACAAAATGAAAAGGATTTGGGAGAACGGACGAAAGGCCTTGCCGATGGGGACAAAGCAAAAGTTTATATAGGCGCTGTGAGTATGAAAGGAGCGCACGGGATTGAAAGCACTCAGGCTCAATACCCTCCATTTAAGTATATTGGAGCAAAAAATGTTGTTGATGAAACTGGGAAAAATGGAACCGTTATGATCGATAAAGAAAAGCTCATCAGTTGGGATCCGGATTTTTTGTTTCTTGATGCAGGGGGGTATGCACTAGTTACGGAAGATTATAAGAAAAACTCAGCTTTCTACAAATCCCTGCAGGCTTTGAAAAATGATCGAATATATAATTTGATTCCCTTTAATAACTATAACCCCAATATCGACACAGCATTTGCAGACGCTTATTACGCAGGAAAGATTATCTTTCCTGAACAGTTTAAAGACATCGATCCGATTAAGAAAAGTAATGAAATTTATCAGTTTCTACTAGGTAAACCCCTGTATGCAGATATGGATAGGGATTTTGGCGGTTTCAAGAAGTTGGAGCTAGGAAATGATATGAGGTGATTTGAGTTGGTTGGCAATGAGACCGTGCCTAATGGCGGAGTAAACCATTATTTGAGATATACATGGAAGAAAAGATTAATCTTGTTGGGTCTGTTGGTGATGACTGTAGTGCTCGCCCTCTATGCAATCTGTGCCGGTTCAGCCGAGCTTTCGCCTTGGCAAGTGTTATTAACGTTACTCGGCCAAACCGAGGGACAGTCTCAGATTATTATATGGTCAATCCGCTTGCCTCGGGTATTGGCGGCGATGGTCGCTGGGATTGGCTTGGCAGTGGCGGGTGCGGTCATGCAAAATATCCTCAGAAATCCCTTAGCTTCTCCGAGTACCCTCGGAATTGCTCAAGGCGCAGCCTTCGGGGCTGCGCTGGCTATCATCGGCTGGGGAGCAGGTAGTACACAAAGTACAGGCGGAGGAGCGTTATTGATTAACAGTCCTTATCTTGTCACAATTTCAGCCTTCATAGCGGCCATGCTTACGACTATGATCATTCTTTTTCTGGCTCAATATAAGGGAGTGTCCCCGGAGTCGATGGTATTAGCCGGGGTCGCCTTGGGATCTCTCTTTACGGCAGCTACGATCCTTTTGCAGTATTTCACCAATGATGTGAATGTAGCTACCATCGTCTTTTGGACGTTCGGCGATATTGGGCGGGCATCTTGGGGTGAGTTGGGGATTATGTCCTGTGTAGTCTTCGGAGCCTTGCTCTTTTTCCTGTTTAACCGTTGGAATTACAATGCTCTGGACAGTGGAGCAGAAACTGCCAAAGGACTAGGTGTCAACGTGGAACGAACGAGACAGTGGGGGATGTTCTTTGCCTCTTTGATCACAGCTACCGTCGTATCCTTTTTAGGAATCATGGCTTTCATTGGTCTCGTGGCTCCCCACCTTGTGAAGCGCTTGATTGGCGGCGACAATCGCTTCCTTATTCCAGCTTCTGGGGTGATGGGAGCCTTGTTGCTCTTGGCTGCGGATACCCTGGCTAGGCGAATTATTGCGCCCGTGGTTTTGCCTGTTGGGGCAGTCACTTCCTTTCTCGGGGCTCCACTATTTCTCTATCTTCTGGTAAGGGGGTCGAAGTTACGATGATCTTATCCGTAAATGGGATCGAATTCAGATATGCTAGCCGAACAATTTTAGAGAATGTAGGCTTTACAGTACTGAGGGGAGAGTTCCTATCAATCCTCGGGAACAATGGCGCTGGAAAATCGACGCTGCTCAAGACCTTAAACAAGATTTTGTTACCGAAAAAGGGAAGTATCTTACTGGAGGGGCAGGAAGTGTCTAAGCTTAGTCGCTTGGCCATAGCCCTTAAAATGGCATATGTTGCCCAAAACTACGAGAGCAATCGGCAGACCGTCTTTGACGCTGTGCTCTTGGGCCGCAAGCCTCATATCAAGTGGGAGGCGACGGCGTCTGATTTGGCGTTGGTACAAGGAATCTTGCTAAAAACAGGTCTGGGGGAATTTGCTCTGCGCTACTTAGATGAACTAAGCGGAGGTGAACTGCAGAAAGTCATCATTGCCAGAGCCTTGGCTCAGGAACCTGAGGTTTTGTTATTAGATGAGCCAACCAGTAACTTGGATCTGAGAAATCAAATGGAAGTGTTGAAAACTATTCGGACCGTAGCTAAGGAGAAGAATATTGCGATAGTTGCTGTGATGCATGATCTTAATCTAGCCTTACGCTTCTCTGACAAATTTTTGTTACTCCAGGACACAAAGGTTTTCGTAGCCGGTGGCCCAGCGGTGATGACGGCAGAAAATATCACTCAGGCGTATGGGGTTCCGGTAAGCGTGGAAAAAGTACGGAACCAAATGGTTGTGATCCCAAGCTAAGGAGTATTTATCCAGAAGGGCTAGTAATACTCCTTTTGGGGAAATGATGTGCTAAGTTTCAAGAATAAAGTTTGAATCCTTTCCTCATACTACAATTAATTGAAGAAAGGATTGGTGAATTTTATGAGTTGCTCAAGTATTAAACATCGCTATTTTAGGAACAACTGGAGTAACCGCATAATCGTGAAGGCATCTAGTCGTAGGCTTGGTCATATTGATAACCTTTACATTAGGCATGTCCTTGGCAACGTTTAAAGCGAAAATGTACATTGGGTACATAGATGACCATCCCGAACAGGTATATAACCAATACTGGAGGCTATGGTGCATATACAAAATTGTCAAAAATAATATTGACGATCATAGTTTTCAGTAGTACAATTTATATATGATAATGATTATCATTACCGAATAAAATGTGAGCAGAAAATGATTGGTGTGATAACATGTCAATTTATAAAATCGGCGAAGTTGTAAAAATTAACGATCAGGGAAATGATGATTTTTTTGGACAAGTAGGGATTGTAAAAAAAATAGAATTAGGAAGTGATGATATCTCCATACTTTATTCTGTTGAATTTCCGACCAATGATTGCCCACTTAGATCAATGCTTGTTTTTCTTGAAAACGAATTAGTGGTTGCATAGGCAGTAAAATTCTCATTGACGAAATGAAACATTAATAATAGCGATACTCGATGCTGTTGGCACAGGGGATTTAAGCCAACGAATTAGTATTCCTGAATTGGAAACTTCAATACAAGTGGAAGAACTATCCCTAAAAATAAAACAGCTTATTGATGGCTACGAGCTGGCAATCAAAACCACGACTCCATTACAGATAACCAACTATGGATTTGGTATATTGATTCCATGATTTCCAATAATGAAGTGGTAGACGCGCAAGTCGCGGGTGATTTTGAGGCCTGTCGGCTTGGCAGTTGGATAAATTCAGAGCAGGGGTTAACAGGCCGGAGTGGGTTCCAGGCGATTCAGTTGGCGCATGCTGATTTTCATGCACTTGCCCAAAATGCAGTTACCGCTATGAACACTGGGCGGAAAGAAGAGGTCGCACAGTTTCATAGACAAATGCATGTTCTTTCAGGTCAGCTGGTTGAACTACTTATAAAAGGGTCAAGATTGGCCCTGAATAGGGGAGTCGCCCAGCAGGTACTTGTGCAAGTTTGATAATGAAGGGAGGTAAGTCGTTTGGAGAAGACATTAAAGGACTTGAAGCCAGGTGAAAAATCAATCATCACCAGAGTTTTAGGAGATAAAGGCGCGGTGAAGAGGAGATTTATGGATATGGGTGTGATCCGTGGGGCAGAAGTATTAGTTAGGAAGGTAGCACCGTTGGGAGATCCGATTGAAGTGAACATTCGTGGTTATGAACTGACGCTGAGGAAATCTGAAGCAGAAAACATTATTGTGGCCTAAATAATGCTCCTGAATACGAGGAGCATTATTTAAGGGCATAAATTGAGAATGAATATCATTAATAGTTGGAGGGAGAGGAGTTGAAAGTACCCAATGTCCTTGAAGTTTGTATTGGAAGGAAACTCAAACTGCGGTAAAACCACATTATTCAATGAAATCACCGGAAGTACGCAGTATGTCGGGAACTGACCGGGAGTGACCATTGAGAAAAGAGAAGGGAAAGCGCGAAAGATCTAGGAGGATACAAAGATCATTGATCTGCCTGGAATCTATTCCTTATCCCCTTATTCCATGGAAGAAATTATTGCCCGAGACTATATCGTGAATGAAAAGCCCGATGTCGTCATTAATATTCTCGATGCCACGAACATTCAGCGAAACCTATATCTGACGACCCAATTGCTTGAATTGGGTGGGAACGTTGTTGTTGCGCTGAAATGCTGTGGAGGGTGCGCCGAAGGAGGGTGCAGCCAAGGTAAGTGCACTTGTGCGAAATTAAGCTCAGAATAACGTAGTATTACAAAATGAGGATTAGGAGGATATCATCGAAAGGAGGTGTGTGATGAGTATTGTGCTTGTAGGAGGTCATGATCGGATGCACAGTGAATACGCGGGAATATGCTCCAAGCGTGGACATCGTGTTAAGGTCTATACGCAAATGCCAGCAAAGTTTGATAAAGTAATCGGAAGGCCCGATGGCATAGTTTTATTCACCTCGACGGTCTCTCATCAAATGATTCACACTGCTGTCAAAGAAGCGAAAAAGAAGAAGATACCAGTCTTTAGATGCCATAACAGCAGTGGAGCTTCATTAGAGGGGTTGTTGCTGGAACTTGAGGCTAATAGTAACGATAGTGGCGTAGTCGTAGGAGAGTAACGACTCGAAAGGTACTTAGCGCATGATTCAATACATTCAAAGGATTTTCCGTCCGCACCATTTTCACGATATTATTGAATGTTTAGCTGCAGCACTGGAAGCCAAAGATTTATACACCAGCGGACATTCTTCGAGGGTAGGCGATATGTCGTATGACCTGGGGCGAGCTATGGGGCTGAAAGGTTCAGAACTTGAAAATATCCATATCGCGGCTCACCTCCATGACATAGGGAAGATGGGTATTTCAGAAAATATTCTGAACAAAAAAGGAAGACTCCTTCCCCATGAGTTCGCGCAGATCCAAACACATCCGGAGATCGGCCAAAAGATTTTAGCAAAATCGAACGGGCTGCGAAAAATTGCAGAAATAGTGCTACACCACCACGAAAGATGGGATGGGGGAGGGTACCCTGATGGCTTGCGAGCGGAAAAATCCCCTTAGGTTCGAGGATAATCGGGGTAGCAGATTCGGTGGATGCCATTACATCAATAAGGCCTTATCGAAAGGCCATGTCCTGGGAGGAATGCTGGGATGAGATACTCTTAAACAAAGGTATCCAATTCGACCCCGTGGCGGTGGAAGCGTCGGAAAAGCTGTGGAAAAAATGGAAGAGCAGATGGCAGGAGTCTCAGAAGGATAATATAGAGGTCAAACTAAAGACTTATTGTAGGTAGTATTAATAGGAGTACTTTTTTTGAAGGTACCTAAACTAATATTTGATAAATTTGCAGGAATTGATAGAAAAATGAAGATTTCAATTCGCCAAGCAATTATAGGCCTAGAGCCAGTCCGCGGCATTACTGATATTCATATTTGGAGTTTATCAAAGAGAATCATCGCCATGATAGCCCATGTCGAAATGGCTGAGACGAGTCTACCTCAATGTTTCTTCGCGCACAAGGAAGCGGTCAATGCACAATGTGCATTGACTCTACCCAGAAGTACACCGTGAGCGACTTGTAACGTTCCTGGGGGTATAATTCAATGTCATTAGGTTAGTCTTACATAAAAAGGGCATTATATTACCCTACGAGGGATATGTGGGTGTTTCTGTTAGCTTGTGTTGTATTCAGGGATATGCGCAGCCTCTTGGCGCTCATCGTCGAGAGGCCTTTTTGTGGTTTACATAACTTTACAATCAAGGTATAATGAAATCAATTAAATATGTAGGAATGAGTGATTCTTTCCTGAGGGGAAAGAATTGAAAAGGGAAGTCAGTTAAGCTGACGCGGCGCCCGCCACTGTGAAAGGGAGTCTACTTGCAAAATATCACTGGGTATCTAATCCCGGGAAGACGTAAGTTGATGAAGATCTTTAGTCAGGAGACCTGCTTGTTCTGAAGTGAAAACTACCTACGGGAGTGTTAGGGGTTTGTTATTGACGTTTGTGATTAATACGAGCTAAACCTTTTACCCTGATGTGGTAAAGGGTTTTTATTATTAGTTTGAGTCTCCTGTTATCGAGTACTAATTATTTTTGCCACCCACGGTCGATCCTTATAATCCAGGATGTTCATACAGACAGGTATCGGAGTCGGTATTCTTTTCTTTTTCCTGGGAAGATTCATAGAGAGAACTAAGGTAGAGAATGAGAATGAGAAAAAGGAAATCGGGCGATCTGCTTCTGTATAATTGTAAGTTAAAATATACTCGTTAGATTGATTCAGGATGCCGCGAGTAGCCCATTAACAGAACCACTCGCGCGTGAATAGATGCCATTATTGCTTCTACGTAGATGTGGATCTGGCCTATTCATGGGCCGTTTGAATATTTGCCATGAACCAAGGATAGTAGGTGCTTACTGAAGGTAAACGGAAGAGAATTTATATGCTAGCCTTGCCCCGCAGGAGAGATTAACAGCAGTAAAAATTAACATCGAGGTTGGACGGAGATTGTTGATATTATGAAAAATAAAACAGCAATATTGATAGCAATATTGGCGGCGGCACTTTTTGGAATAAGCTCACCAGTATCTAAGCTATTGCTTGTAGAAATACCTCCTACGTTAATGGCAGCACTCCTTTATCTCGGGGCGGGCTTCGGAATGTTAACCATTAATCTAGTGAAAGCACTTTGCAAAAGAGAACAGATTGAAGCTAAGATGACAAAAAAAGAAATGCCGTATATCCTGGGTATGATTATCCTTGATGTGGTTGCACCTGTTTGCTTGATGATTGGACTAACGATGACAACATCTGCAAACGTCTCCCTACTCAGCAACTTTGAAATTGTGGCGACATCACTTATTGCTTTATTGATATTCAAAGAGGCTATTGGCAAGAGAATGTGGATTGCCATTTCACTGATAACCTTAGCAAGTATTATTTTATCCGTTGAGGATTTAACGAGCTTTTCATTTTCAAACGGCTCAATATTTATTATCCTCGCTTGCTTTTGCTGGGGTTTTGAAAACAACTGTACTCGCATGTTGTCTTTGAAAGACCCTCTTCAAATTGTTGTCGTTAAGGGTTTCGGCTCTGGTGTTGGGTCACTTATGATTGCACTTGCCCTAAAGCAGTACAGCACTAACTTGTTATACCTATTAATGGCATTAGTGCTAGGATTTGTGTCCTATGGTCTTAGTATCTACTTTTATATTATCGCGCAAAGAGAACTCGGCGCAGCAAGAACAAGCGCTTATTACGCAGTCGCTCCTTTTACTGGGGTGTTATTATCGATAACCATTTTTGGTCAGCAAATTACCCTATCCTTCGTGATCGCCTTAATTATAATGATAATCGGTGCTTATTTTGGAGGAGTTGAACACCATAAGCATCTCCATAATCATGAGGAAGGCACTCACGAACATAGGCATAATCACGACGATAACCACCATACTCACATCCATGACTACAAAGGTGAAGGCGAACACAGCCATGTTCATACCCATGAAAAAATAGAGCATACACACGCGCACACACCAGATATGCACCACGTTCATTCCCATTAGAGTTAAGGCTTACCCAATAGTACTATACAAACCTATTGGTTCGTGTTATGATATGCACAATTCAATATGTAGGAATGAGTGATTCTTTCCTGAGGGGAAAGAATTGAAAAGGGAAGTCAGATAAGCTGACGCGGCGCCCGCCACTGTGAAAGGGAGTCTACTTACAAAATGTCACTGGGGATCTATTCCCGGGAAGACGTGAGTTGATGAAGATCTTAAGCCAGGAGACCTGCTTGTTCCGAAGTGAAAACTACCTACGGGATTGTTAGGGGGTTGTTAATAGTGCTCGCGTTAAATACGAGTTAAACCCTTACCCTTATATGTGGTAAAGGGTTTTTATTTTTGTAATGTCATTTTTAATAGTTTGTGTCTCATGTTATTTTAGTACTAATAATTTTTGCCACACACGACAGTTTCGTTAAGACCACTGGCAATGAAAATCGGAAGGGAGAAATGGATGAGTACAATCGTTCTCAAAAGTGAACATTGGGATGGACATACCCATGGGGATGAAATAAATCATAGTCACCATAATATCAGACATAAGCACGGCGAAGGGTCTTCCATTGATTTTTATGCTTATGCCTCGAATATCAGAAATTGGAATCCTGCTTTTAAAGTATCTCTTTCCCTGCTGATACTAGTTCTTTCTATTGTATTGAACAATCCCTATGTATCCCTTACGGTCATAGTTGCAATGGCCTATTTGACCATCATAGAAGGGGGGCTTTCAATACATGCCTATTTGTCTATACTGATGATTCCAATCTCCTTTATTCTTCTTGGCACGATTACCATCGGCATTGACTTTTCGATACAACCGATTGGACAGTATAATCTGTATCTTGGTTTCTTCTATGTGTTTACTTCCCAGGCGAAGCTTAAGATCATGTTCTTTTTGATGCTGAAGGTTTTTGCGGCGATTAGTGCGATGGAAATGATGACCTTATCGACTCCATCCTCCGAGATTATCAGTGTCATGCAAAGGGTACATGTTCCGAAGCTTTTTACAGAACTGATGAATCTTATTTACCGATACATTTTCATTCTCATCGATGTCAATATCAAAATGAGAAATTCTGCAAATTCCCGTCTTGGCTTCTGCGATATTAAGACTGCGTGGTATACTTTCGGCAAAATTGCTAGCAATCTGCTGATTGTTTCGTTTAAAAAGGCTAATGCTTATTATGATGCCATGGAAGCCCGATGCTATGATGGAGATCTTATATTTTTGGAAGAGGTTAAAGAGGTTAACACATTACAAATTGCCAAGGCAGCGGTATTCGTCATTTTTCTCATTCTGCTCTGGGGCTTTACGCGATAGAAAGGAAAGATTATGGGGGAACCAATCTTAAAGATCAGGGATCTGTATTATGCCTACGGAAATGGGACGCCCGCATTGAACCGTATTGATGCGGATATCTATGAAGGTGAGAAAATCGCGGTCATTGGCGCCAATGGTGCTGGTAAATCGACATTTTTTCTGAATGCGAACGGCGTCCTCACTCCGGACCGGGGAGAAATCAGCTACCGTGGGATGATCATTAATAAAAAGAACTTAAAAGAGCTACGTAAAAATATAGGCATCGTATTTCAGGATGCCGACAATCAGATCATCGCATCCACAGTTATGGCAGAAGTCGGATTCGGACCGATGAATTTAAAGCTTCCCAAAGAGGAAGTCTTGAGGCGGGTTGAGGAAGCACTGACCTATATGAACATCCTGGATTATAAGGATCGTCCGCCTCACTATTTGAGCGGCGGAGAAAAGAAGCGCGTCAGCATAGCCGATATCATCGCCATGAAATCAGAGATCATTATTTTTGATGAACCTACGGCGGGACTAGATCCCTTAAATACACAGATGTTGGAAGAAGTTTTGGTGAAACTTGGTTCAGAGGGCAAGACAATGCTTATTTCCACCCATGATGTAGATTTTGTATACAGATGGGCGGAACGAGCCATTGTATTCAGTCAAGGGAAAATTATCGCTGATGGAACACCGTTAAAAATTTTTCAAAACGAAGAAGTTTTAAAAAAGGCAAACCTTAAACGGCCGACGCTGATGGAAATCTATGATCTGCTTGTCGAAAAACATCTTCTTGAAGATACTAAAGCCTATCCCACAAGTACCCAGGCATTTAAGGAGATGCTTGGAAACATGTAAGGCGTAGGTAAATTCAGTTGCGGACGAAGGAGAGATAGAAGTCAGCAAGAAAATTTATGATTCCCATCATAGATGGAGGTAAATTATATTTTTAATTTTTAACAAATTCATATTGTAACAAAGAGAAAAAATGAACATAAGAAAAAGGATTTATGGAGGAAAGAAAAATGAACATCAAAGAAAAAGGCTTTTTTATTAGTGTAACAGCAATTTCCTTACTTTTCGGAATACTTCCGGTAGCCAACGCAATGCACATCATGGAAGGTTATCTTCCAGTCGGATTCTGTATCGCGTGGGGCGCAATCTGCATCCCATTTTTGGTGATAGGTTACCAGTCAATTAAAAAAACAATCTCTGCAAATCGTAAATCGATTACTTTGCTTGCCATGGCAGGTGCCTTCATTTTCGTACTTTCATCTTTAAAGATTCCTTCAGTAACAGGAAGTTGTTCACATATGACAGGTACCGGACTTGGTGCAATTTTATTCGGACCGGCAGCAGTCAGCATTCTGGGTATCATTGTCCTGATTTTCCAGGCAATCCTGCTTGCTCATGGCGGACTGACCACTCTTGGTGCTAATACGTTTTCTATGGCGATTGCAGGTCCGTTCCTTACTTATGGAATCTACAAATTATGCCAGCTGATGAAAATCAATAAGTATGTCGGTATTTTTCTAGCAGCATCAATCGGTGACTTATTTACCTATTGCGTAACCAGTGTTGAGCTTGCACTTGCCTATCCGTCTGCGACCGGTGATTTCCTAGCATCTGCACTCAAGTTCCTTGCAGTATTTGCACCGACCCAACTTCCACTTGCAATTATCGAAGGTATTCTGAGTGTTGTCATCATTATGGGTCTTGAAACCTATGCTAAACCAGAATTGACAAAGATCGGATTTTTAGTCGGAGGTAAAATGTAATGGCAAAGACCAAAAATAAAGTAATCATTTTATTAGTTTTAGCGGCATTGATTGCCCTTGTACCATTATTTGCGTTAAAGGGTGCTGAATTCGGTGGCTCCGATGACGCAGGAAGCCAAGTGATTTCCGAAATTACAGGTACCGATTATCAGCCTTGGTTTACACCTGTTATGGAAACCTGGATTGGTGGAGAATTACCAGGAGAAATTGAGAGTTTACTCTTTTGTGTTCAGACCGGTATTGGAGTCGGTATTCTTTTCTTTTTCCTGGGAAGATTCGTAGAGAGAACTAAGAATGAGAATGAGAAAAAGAAAAAGGGAATCGGGCAATCTGCTTCTGTATGATTGAAAAATACTGATTATAAGCGCAAGTTTTGCTTTCATGGGATTCATCTGGGCAGTGGGGTTTTTCATAAAATCTCAGCAGCCTTAGAATTTAATAATTGTAAATTTATATACTTACAAGGTTTAAAGAATTTAGAATTAAGGGTATAATGAGAACAATTCAATAGTTGGTAATGAGTGATTCTTTTCGAAGGAAAAGAATTTAAAAGGGAAGTCAGTTAAAATCTGACGCGGTCTCGCCACTGTTATAGGGAGTTGCCTCACAAAATGTCACTGGATTTTATCTGGGAAGACGTGGGTAATGATGAACTAAAGCCAGGAAACCTGCTCATTGCATTTCAACACAGGAACCTACGAAAGATAGGGGAGGTGTCGTTTATGTCGGGAAGTCAGCGTATTCTATCCGGCTAGCGGAGTCACTATATCCCTTTACAGGTATTCTGTAGAGGGTTTTTTGTTTTCCTTGAAGGAGGCCTGATTGATGAGAGATCGAGACAAGAATAAGGAGATCGAAGAAACTAGGCGAGCGCTGCTTAATGCGAGAGGAGAAATTTTGGGGAAGTATCATTCGGAAAAGGGACAGAGGATTCAGTGGCTCGTGAAGTTTATAGATATTGAAGACGAACTCGAAGAATTATCCCGTCGAAAAAGTAGAGATTGAGAAAAGGTATGGATAAATAATATTTGGGATGGGAGTGAAAATGTCATGATTACAGCCACTGCTCATAGCCTAGAAGGTGTTGTTTGCAGACTAGGGTTGGACCCACTCATAGTTAACCGCTTTATGGAGGAGTGGTTGCAAACTGCACACGAAGTTTCTTTTGAGGAAGCTAATGAGGTAGCTTGTATATTGAATAGAATGAAAAGAGGCATTAATTACTATTTAGCCCCAGATCCTTCACAAGAGGGTCAGCAGGTCGTGCTCATCGTGAGAAAAAATCGAGTCATAACTGTACTTACTCAGTTAACCAATTCCTTCTTCGGTGTACCTGAAGCTAAGACGGTTAATGGCACACGTATGATTAGAACCCTAGGGGGTGATATGTATGAAGACTATGGCAATTGGGTTAGACAACTTAGAAAAAGACGGGAGAAGTATTTTTTTAGAAAAAAACTTAGATCGTAGAAAATCCAATGGTTAGCTGTGAAAGTGCTTTTTGGTCAGTCTTCTATCTCTAACAGACTGCGCAGGGTAATTAGTTTTTGGAGCGCCTTTCTAAGGAAAACTTGAGGAGTCTCCTCGCGTTCATCACAAGAGTAGAAGCCATGAAACCGATTTGGTAGAATCAGCTTCATTATTAGAAAACAATATTTTCTTGACAATCATCTTTTTAAGAAAGCAAAAGCGAAAAACAGATATTGTGTTCATAAAGGAGCGAATAAATGAAATTGTTAAAAATAGTAGCACAGCAGATGGCAGAAATCGTCGAGGAAATGTCCTGGCAAGAGGTTGCGTTCCTTGGGAAGAGTCGATAAAATCGAGCATTGTCTAATCGCCACAAAAAGTTCAATCTAAAGACTGGAAGATAAGTGGCGCAAGACTAGTTTTCTTTATTGCAAATTAAGGAGTTTAGGATATTCGAAGAACTGTTATATAATTAAGGGATGGAAAAAATGAATATTGCTATAGGAGCTTTGAATTATGGCCGAATGGCTCCTATTAAAAACAGTCAAAGGATGGACTGTCTAAAATACTCAGGAGGCTAGGAGTTATGATGAATCAGTCAGTAAATGTACGCCACATCACGGAAAGTGTATGTCCGGTATGCTTAGATAGGATACCAGCAAGGCATGTTTTATCAGGTGGAGATATTTACATGCAGAAAACCTGTGACAAGCATGGTGATTTCTCAACAATTATCTGGCGCGGCGACGGTGAACTTGATTATAGTGCCTGGAATAAAGAAAAATTGCGCTCATATCCTCAGAAGTGTTTGACTGAGGTTGAAAAGGGCTGCCCTTTTGATTGCGGCTTATGCGCTGAACATAGACAACAGACCTGCTGCGTGTTGATTGAAGTGACAGAACGCTGTAACCTGAACTGTAACTTTTGCTTTGCCAACAGTGGAGGAGAGAATACTGACCCTTCTTTTGAGAAGATTAGAGAGTGGTTGGAGCTTCTTGTGGAGGCTGGAAAACCCTTTATTCATCTTTCCGGGGGAGAGCCCACCGTGCGGAATGATTTGCCGGAAATCATCAGCCTTGCAAAGGAAATGGGCTTTCCCTACATCCAATTAAATACAAACGGACTTCGCCTAGGTCGGGAGCCAGCTTATGTTAAAAAACTCAAGGAAGCAGGCTTGTCTGCTGTCTTCATGCAGTTTGATGGTACAAGGGACGAGATATATCAACAGCTCAGGGGCCGCAGTCTTTTAGCGGAAAAAGAAAAGGCTATCCAAAACTGTGGTGACAACCATCTCGGAATTGTGCTTGTACCAACAATCGTACCGGGGGTTAACGCAGATAATATTGGAGAGATCATACACTATGGTTTGGCAAGAGTCCCTGAAGTAAGAGGGATACACTTCCAACCGGTGAGTTATTTTGGTAGATACCCAACGGCACCCTTGGACAGTCAGCGGATTACTCTACCAGAGGTAATCAGGGGTATTGAAAGTCAGACAAAAGGTATCTTCAAGGTGGAACATTTTGCACCATCGGGTTGTGATCATGCTCGTTGTGCCTTTCACGGAGATTTCGTCATGTTGTCAGACGGTAGTGTTAAACATTTAACCATGAAAAGCGAGCAAACATGTTGCAGCCCAAAAACGAATTCTTCGGCAGTTGAAAGAAATAGGAATTTTGTTGCGCGACGATGGGTTAGAAACAGTTCCGAAAATAACCTAGATCGAACAGAAACAAATCCTAACATGGACGATATGGACAGCTTTATTGCTCGAATTCGATCCCATGGATTTACGATTACAGGGATGGCTTTTCAAGATTGTTGGAACATCGACCTTGAAAGGCTACGTGAGTGTAGTTTGCATGTCCTTAGTCCCGAGGGGCGGATTATTCCATTTTGTGCCTATAATCTAAGCAGTATAGAGGGTGGATCTCTTTACAGGAGGTCGGGGCAGTCATCCAAAACAAGTGTCATCGACCGTGCGGAGAGAATAAATTATAAAGCGGAAGGTGTCCAAACTGAGAGAATAACTCAACAGGAACAGCATCCAGAATCTTGTTGCGAAATGGTTAAGAAAACTGAGGGCTGTTTGATATGTGGAAAAGATCTGATTTACTCAGAAAAATCCTCTACAGTAGAAATCTGTAATATTTGCGGAAAAGCAAATGAAACACATATCAAATGCGGCGAGGGTCATTTCATATGTGATCTATGCCATTCTGCAGATATTCTCGAAAGACTGGAAAGGCTCATTGCTGCCAGTACCGAAGTGAATCCTATGGTCCTTATACAAAGAATATTTGAGGTTCCTGGGCTGAATATGCATGGTCCTGAGTATCATAGTATTGTACCAGCAGTTCTTGTCGCTGCGTATCAGAATTTGATCGGCGAAAAGGATACAGCAAAAATAATGGAAAGTATGAAGCGCGGTAATTATATCAAAGGAGGGGGATGTGGTTATTATGGAACTTGCGGTGCCTGTGTCGGAGCAGGAATTGCGGTCTCCGTCATCGATGATGTAACCCCCATGTCCGTCGATAAACGTGCTATGGCAAACACAGTCACAGCACATGCATTATTGGAGATAAGCAGGCATGGTGGTCCAAGATGTTGTAAACGTGAAACAATTACTACTATAAAAGCATTTATGAAAAATACAACCTATTTTAAAACCATGTCGGAGGTTAATTATATTTGTAAACAGTATACTAAAAATAAGGATTGTATTCATGAGAAGTGCCCATATTTTCCAGGCCGATATTAATATAGATTCAACGGTGACAGTGCAAGATTCCTACCCTGACAGATTTGAATTAAAGAAGAGTGTACGAGTCATCATCATTAAATATTTGATTTCAATTTCTATTGTTAATAATGGAGACGGAAGTAAAGGATCTGGAACAGGTCACTCAGCTGTATGAGATTAAACTTTCCAATGAATCCAGGCAGTTTTTGTCCGAACGTTCTCCATCACAAATCCATTGACAGAGATCTCTTCAAGATAGCACCTTATTAAATCGTTTTTCTCATCACTGGAGTTATTTTTCGTTTCAAAGAGCGTCCCATAATAAACACAAGCTTCCTCGACCGTTCGAACAGTTTCTCGATCCGTATCGACATAGGTAATACTGGGATAATAGCCAGTTAGCCAAAGGATGTTAAAAATGCTGTAAACGTTATTGATGTAAAAATTTCCTTCTTCAAGTTTGAGTATTTCCGTGCGAAGAATGTCCTGAACAGAGTCGTAGCGATCCACAAAATTGGACAAAAAGCAGTAGCCCTTGCTGGCCTCGATCATCTTTTCTAGGGTGATTTGATCATGGATCCCGGGGCTGTTGATCGCGGTCACCAAGTCAAACCTTTTTTCCCAGCCATGTTCTTCAAGACTGACCTCATCCCAGTTCGAGTTTTTAAACGAGACATTGTTGAGGTTGGCAGCTTCGGCATTCTTCACCGCATAGTCTAACATGTTGTCGGATATGTCTAGGCCTGTAACGTCTGTCGATAGCTTAGCAAATTCAACGGCAAATCTTCCTGGACCACAGCCAATGTCTAAGACGCTACTATTCTGGGTGAGAAGGCTATGATTTGATAAATATTCAACGATTTTCCTGATGCGAGCATCAGGACTGACTTGAGAAACTAATTTATTAAACTCAGCCGCCCTGTTGTCCCAAAATGACTTACCGGCGGCTTTGTCAGTCTTTCCCTCGCTCCAAAGATGAGTAAAATATTGAAGATCCATTCCTTTACCATCCTCTCGAATAGTCTTTGAAGCAGTCAAGGCATACTTTTTTCCGTCATTGATTCGAAGCTTATGCTCTGGAGCACCTTCCCCGCAAATTTCACAAGCTACAGTCGCAAATATTCTCGCCTTTTCGGGTAACTCAAACGTCGGCTTGGAGAAATCAAAGAGTTCATCTACTGCTGAGTTCAGTATATAGACCTGGCGCTACTGGCGGTCCATTTCTTTTTTGCTAAAAATTGAGGAGTGAAGGAAAGATGGAAAAACAAGTCAAGATGGATTGGGAGAATGCAGATGATCAGGATACGGCCTGGTTATGAGATAATCTTGGGGTGCTTAAATTTAGAAGGGAATTAAGCGGATAGCAGTCATTGATGGACAGGGCGGCATTGGTAAACATATAGTCGAGCAGTTACGCAAAAAGATGCCAGATCTGAATATACTCGCTTTGCTTATTTATTTTTCATTGATTCAATCTCTTCTTCAACTTCCTGAGCACCTTCCAGATAGAATTTTTCTTCATCGGGAGCTAACTCTTTTAATAGTCTCAGAAACTCTCCAGCATGCACCTTTTCTTCATCGGCAATATCCTTTAATACTTCAATTGCTAATTTGTTATCTGTTGACTCGGCTAACTGCATGTACAATTGGATAGCTTCATACTCTGCGGAAATCATGAATCTAATAGCTCTAATTAATTCCTGTTCAGTCAATTTGCGATCTTTTGCAAGCCCAGAGAATGAATTGCCAAAATCCGGCATAGTCTTTACCTCCTTAAAACTTATGATTTACCTCCATCTTGATATCTTCAATGTACAGGGAGGGTACTACGACCTTATTGTATTTTTGTAGGAACAATCTGTCAATATGAAAATAGCCATGGTGCGGTAAATCGGCGGTTAGGGGAGAGAAAACTGCCTAACTGCTTGATTTTGAGGATTCGCTAGAAGGGAGGGATATACATGAAGGGGTCTTCTCTAGATACTACTACTGTTGATTTTTTCCAAAATAATACGGTGGTTAAGAAGGGTCATGTCTTTAATTTTGGCTTGGATAAACAACTGTTTTCCAAAGATATCCATGAGTTTAAGGCCATCTTCATAAGGCTCGATGATATCGACTGACTCCATAAGTAACATCCACTATTTCCATCTTGGAGATACGCATTTGATTCACACATTGAAGAGCACTCCTTCTTTCAAAAATTTGTATAATAACTTTACCAGAACAAGCTCCTTAGTAATTGCCTGGGAAAGGAACATTTTCAGTAAGGGTCAGGCCCAATGATTTCGTGACGGTCAGATCAGAATATCATGAGGCCTAACAATTGATAGTTATCCGTAAGGATCCAAACTTTCCTTAGGGACGATGAGTTGATACTTTCGCACGAAAGATGCAGGAAGATTTTTAAGGCATTTTAGAACGTCGAATTCTTTACTGTGCAAATTGTGGAAAGACAGCTGGCTAAAGCGCGTCTGCCAATAATCACCTCCTTTGTAAAACAAAAAAGACCATACGAAGCATGACCAGACTTATTGTCAGGCCAAGACCTCCATGGTCTTTTCTTTTTATTATCATTTGTGATTCTGAGTATTATATTCTACATAAATACTATTATTCCTTCTTGCGGTCACAATATTTATTTGCATTTTATCAGGAATCAATGTGACATATTATCAAAGATAAACACACTGAGTAGCTAATAACCTACTCTCTTACCACTTGTTGCCGTAAAGCCCTTAGCTTAGCTATGGGGATATAAGGCAAATCTAAAGATTTCATTTTATACACTAGTATGGTATAATGAGACAAGTGTCAAGACACGGGCGTTATATTATCGCTAATGTAGTCGATGGACTGCTTGGTAGTAAAGTCTTAGGGAAATAGACCAGCCTTTATATGTTGTACCTTGCAGATGAGTGCCATACCTGTAAGCGAGAGTATATTGAAAGTCTTCGTACCTAAGAACCCACCAGCTTTAGCTGTGTAGAGTGTCAGGGAATGCTTATAGAATACACACAGTAAAGAATAAAATATTTAAGTATAAGATCTGAAGATCTTAGTAAAAACCATGGAGGTTTGACTCGTTAGAGTCTACTTTGTGGTTTTTTTGTTTCTGGAGAGGAAGGTGTTTAATGCTTCAATAAAAATGCCCATATTTAAATAAATCATAGTCTCAAATAAGTGAATAAGAACGGAAAAGGAGTTTTAGTATGCATATTCCAGACGGATATTTAAGTCCACAAACAGATGCAGTCCTTGGCATTGCAAGCGCAATTACTGCAGCAGTAGCCGCCTCAAAAACAGCCAATACGGTTCGAGCTAAGTACATTCCTATGCTTTCAGTAGGTGCAGCGTTTTCCTTCACCATTATGATGTTCAATGTTCCCATTCCAGATGGAACAACTGCCCACGCTGTCGGTGGCTCACTGTTAGCCGTTATTTTAGGGCCTTGGGCAGCCATGATCTCTGTGTCTATCGCACTAATTATTCAAGCACTTTTCTTTGGAGACGGTGGTATTCTGGCCCTAGGTGCAAATATCTTTAATATGGCGGTTGTAATGCCCTTTGTAAGTTACGCAATCTATCAACTCATTGCTGGGAAAAGTGACACACTTTCCAAGCGTCGCATGATTGGAGCAGGAATTGCCGGATATATCGGAATTAATGCGGCCGCACTTTGTGCCGCAATTGAATTTGGGCTACAGCCTCTTCTCTTCCACGCTGCCAATGGAACACCTCTCTACAGCCCGTATGGACTTGGAGTAGCGATTCCTGCGATGGCCTTCGCCCACCTCACAATTGCAGGACCAGTTGAGGCGGTTGTGACAGGATTGGTTGTTGCCTATTTGCAACGCACTAATCCCGTTCTGCTTCAAGTGCGAAGTGATTCAGGAAAATCCACGTCACCCATCCCTTACGGTCGCTATATTGCTGGTTTGATCGTTGTTGCCTTGCTCACGCCTCTAGGTTTACTGGCCTCCGGTACGGCTTGGGGCGAATGGGGCGGAGAAGATTTGCAAGCTCAGCTCGGCTTCATCCCTAGTGGCCTAGAAAAATTAGGAGCTTTCTGGAATCATATTTTATTCCCGGACTACGGCATCGCCGGATTCGATCAATCATTCTGGCAACAAGCCCTTGGTTATATTCTATCAGCCTTTTTCGCCTTGTTAGTGATCGGGGGCATCGGATTTGCTATCCAACGTTTTGCACGTAAGTCAGAGAAAAGTGCTTGATATGCTTGCTTAGTGTACCTCACTGGACCGTGCTTTTATGGAGCAGATATTCTTTTGATTCGAGACAGTGGTCTTGACCAGGTATTGCTTTTGTGATATGTTTAATTTGTAAATTTAATAGATGAGCAAGCGATTTTTCTTAGCCGAGAAATCATAACAGGGAAGCTGGTGTAAATCCAGCGCGGTCCCGCCACTGTAACGGGGAGTTTGTGCCACATCCACTGAGGAAACTTGGGAAGGAGGCACTAAACGAGGAACCTGAGCCAGGAGACCTGATTGCT
>LOEW01000259.1 GCA_001516045.1 Desulfosporosinus sp. BRH_c37 | reverse complement strand
TGAGAATCATACCCGTCAAAAATTAAAACTAAACAGAGTAACATAATTATTAGAGTATGAAAACTGCTATATTTCAAATTATCTAACCATTGATACGCACTACCTTGTGTTTCTTTCATTTATAAACCTCCATATTCTTACTATAAGTACATCTTTGCTGGTTATATCAGCAAAATGGTTACATTGGCACTGAATTATTAGAGTTGTCTAATTCCCGTAGCTTAAACCGTTGGATTTTACCCGAAGCGGTTCTGGGTAGTTCGAGAGTAAACTGGATCCAACGCGGGAATTTATAAGGGGCTATGCTACTTTTGACAAATTGAGTCAATTCACTAGCCAACTCTGAGCCGGATTCATAACCATCTTTCAGTACAACATAGGCCTTGGGCTTGATTAGTCCATCTACGTCGCTGCTGCCAATCACAGCTGTTTCCAGTACGGCCGGGTGTACCATTAAAGCATTTTCCACTTCGTTGGGGGAAACCCAGATCCCACCGGATTTCAACATGTCATCGTCACGTCCAACATACCAGAAGTAGCCATCTGGGTCCTGATAATATCTGTCTCCGGTATTTACCCATTCCCCTTGAAAGGTCTCTTTGCTCTTTTCGTGTTTATTCCAGTAATAGGCGGCTATGCCATCGCCTTTGATCATCAAGTTTCCTACTTCACCTTCGGAAACGATTAAGCCATCCTCGTCAATAAGTTTTGCCTCGTAACCCGGGACAAGCTGCCCAGTACTTCCTGCTTTAACCCGACCGGGCATATTGCAGATAAAGACGTGTAGAGCTTCAGTCGAACCAATGGCATCTAAGAGCTCAACCTTAAATTTTTCCAACCAGCGCTCGAAGATCACAGTAGGTAGAGCTTCTCCAGAAGAAAAGAAGTGCCTGATACTGCTTAGATCATAATTATCTGTGGCCCCTTCCAACTGTAGTATGGCCGTATATGAGGTAGGAACCCCAAAGAATAGCGTAGGTTTATACTGGTCTATGATCTTAAGGAGATGTTCTGGAGTCGGACGGTCTGGAGATAGTATAGCAGAAGCACCTACGTAGAAGGGGCTGAACATACTATTACCTAAGCCATAGGCGAAAAACAGCCTTCCCACGGAGAAGGTCCGGTCATTTTCGGTCATTTTCAAAACGTTTTTGGCAAAATGCTCAGCGCAAAAAGCCATATCATGCTGAAGGTGTACTGTGCCTTTTGGAGACCCTGTGGTACCCGAACTGTAGAGCCAAAACGCTGGGTCATCTTTCCCTGTGTCGGCAGTTTCTAATTCGGTGGATTTATTGTTAATTAAAGTGCCGAAACTTAGAAATGGTTCGCTTGCTTTGCCTACAACTATAATGTGTTTTAGGTATTTTAATTTTCCTTGGACAGTAGCAATGTTGCTAAGCAATTCCTCGCTGACCACTATTACTTTAGCTCTGCTGTCATTCAGAAGGTACTCATAATCCGCTGGTTTGAGCAGAGTGTTAGTGGGAATTGGAACTGCCCCAATTTTTATGGCCCCAAAGAAACTGTAAACAAACTCTGGACAATCTAAAAGCAATAACATAACACGGTCTTCCATGTTCACGCCCACGTCTTTCAAAGCGTTACCGATTTGGTTGACCTTTTCAAATACTTTTCTATAAGTAATTTGCTGGTCTTGATAATAAAGGGCTACTTGGTCTCCACGACCTTGGTGCACATGACGATCAACAAATAAGTTAGCCGCATTATACTTTTCAATTCCCTCTACTTTCTTTACTTTCATAGTTTACATAACCTTCCTTTCAAAAAATTCCGATTTTTGGTATCGTCTTCCTGTCGTTCGCCCTCCCTTTGAAAAAACTGGTTTCCCTTTGGGTGTACAATTCAAATCAATCATTTAAAATTCATTAATTAGATAATGCAATTGTATTACCATATAATTCTGAATTTTTATAATTTTACATTAGATAACATAATGTATACTTGAACGGTTATATTTAAGTGGCGAACAGAAGATATACTCTTTAAGACAACTAGCTTAAAAACGAAAAAGGTGCAGCAGAACTTCAAAAATGGAGTTCTACCGCACCAATGTGGAGTCTAATGACACCGTGTCATTGCTCAAACGCATTAATTTCGTTGCACATTTACTCTGGAATTTGATCTAAAGGCGAGACGCCCACTTCTATAAGTGGGCGTTCCCCCGGTCTCCACTTCAGGTGGGGTAGAGTCCATCCTACGGCGCGAAAATATTCGTCAGTGGTATGCGCCTTCGGCGATACTCTATCCTACGCCGATAAGTATTTCTTTCGGGATCACGGCTTCGGCGATACTCATCCTCAGCGCTTTAGTATTCGTTATGGGACGTGCGCTTTCGGCGAAACCCTCCACTGGAGGCTTTCGTCACTGGAGACTATCGTACTGGAGACTATCGTATCTGAAGCCCCGATGTTCAGCTTTAGCTGAACGAGTTCACTATCTTTTTATCCCGTATTTAGCAACCTTACGTACAATATTTGAGTGATCAAGTCCCAATACTTCGGCGGCTTTTCTGATAGAAGGGTAACTATCTAAAGCCATGTTAATCAATTCCTTTTCCAATATGTCCCTAGCTTCATGGATAGGTATAAGTTTATTGACGGTTATTGGAGAACTAAACTTTGTTTTAAGTTTGGCTAACTGAAGTTGAACCTGCAAGGACTCAATTAATTCTTCATCAGTAACGACCATTAATCTTTCAAGTACATTTTGAAGTTCTCGTACATTACCTGGCCAACTGTACGCTTCCAGAATGGGTATGGCTTTAGGATCTAACCGCTTTGCTACTCCGTACTTTTCGTTGTAAAGTTGGATGAAGTGGATACTCAAGGGTACAATATCTTCTCTGCGTTCTCTTAAGGGTAGGACTTCAATTGGGAAAACGTTTAGACGATAAAATAGGTCTTCTCTAAAGGAACCATCTTTTACTCGTTCCCAAATGTTGAGGTTTGTAGCTGCAATAATACGCGTATCGAGTTGTATGGGACTAGTACTTCCTAGCCGATAAACTTCTCGTTCCTGAAGAACACGTAAGAGTTTAACCTGTAGATTTTTAGGTAGATCCCCTATTTCATCCAAGAGCAGTGTCCCACCAGTGGCGATTTCAAAAATCCCCGGTTTACCTTTGGGGTTGGCCCCTGTAAAAGACCCCGACTCATAACCGAATAGTTCAGATTCTAAAAGATTTTCTGGAATAGCCCCGCAATTTATCTGGATGAAGCTTCCTGTAACGGCACGATTGCTTGTGTTGTGAATCACCCGAGAAAAAACCTCTTTTCCGACACCGGACTCCCCCAGAAGCAGAACGGTAACATCAGTCCGAGCAGCTCGCATCGCTAGATCAAATAGTTTTATCATGCCAGGGCTTTGGACAATTATTTTGTCCGTTTTAAGTCGCTCCAGAATTAATTGAGACAGTTCTGTGTGATAGCGAGTTGCCAGCAACTCGGAATTTCTTAACTCCTCCCTAAGTTGGTGAAGTTCGGAAACATCTCGAACATTAGTGACTACTCTGTGAACCTTACCTTCTGTATCGAAAATTGGGTTACCAGTCACAAGCACCTCTTTGCCTGAGGTACTAATTTTCTGGATACCTGTAATGGTTCGACCTTCTAATAAAGCTCTGATGGTAATGGAAGCATATTGAAAAATGCCCTTTTCAAATAAATCATCAATAAATTTCCCCTCATAGTGCGTGGCATCCAAGCCTGTTAAGCGGGCTAAGGATTGGTTAATTCTAATACCTTTTCCTTCTTGATCGGTTATCATAACACCGTCGTAAGAGGATTCAATAATCGCATCCAGTTCTAGGTTGAGTTGCCGTACTGATACTAGTTGAGAGGAGATAATCTCTAATTCGGTTATATCCTGAAAAATTGTAACAGCACCGGAAATGTTGTCATCTAAAATGAGGGGGGAGCGATTGGAAATAATAGTACGACCGTTAATCTCCAGTTTATGGCCATATTCAGTAAGCCCAGTCTCTATTATATCAGTTAGGTTACTAACAGGAAAAACCATTTTAATTGGCTTGCCGATGACATTATTATCCACACTGAGTAAACGGTAGGCTGCCTTGTTCATCAGTATGATTTCACCAACTCCGTTGATGGCTAGAATACCAACGGGTACGCTTTCGAGAATGGCTTGGGTAAGCTTGTTTTGGGTAGTTATCTTCCTGGAAAGACTGGTAAATAGCTCCCTAGCAGTGATTATTCCATCGAAGTTGCCCTGAAAATCTTCTGTTGGGAACCAAAAATTGTCCTCACTCAAAGCTTCCTCTATTTCTAATCCTTCCTTGTAAGGCGTGATTTTAGTTTGCATAACAGCTTTTACAATACCCTGCATTCTGGCAGGGTCATTAGCTCGTGTCCATTTAAGGGCAGTTGCAAGATTAAGGATGCCGAGCAATACCTTGTCTTTTATAACCGGCGCAAAACAGAGTTCATTTGCTATCAGGATATCGATAGCTTCGGCAAGAGGTTGATCTGGGTCAAGTTGTAAAGGACAGGGTTTAGATAATTTTAATACGTCCATATGCCCTCCTATTGATCAGTAAGATCACTTGATGTATAGATGATCGGGCAGCGCAAAGCTTTCAGGCCAAGGCCGTCGGTCGAATGCGCCATCCATAGCGTATTCGGCAATAGACACGTCTTGCACTTATGCTACAAAAAGTATGTTATACTTTTTGATAAGTATAATAAATGGACCGAGGCGCAGCCTCGGTTTTACATATAAACGTTAAAGGCCTAACATCTCTTTGAGTATACGAGATTTAGTCCGGCTTACTAGGATCTCGCTACGTTCAAGGTCATCTACAACTATAGTATAAGTTCCATTAAAATATGGTATAAGTTCTCGCATACGTTGAAGGTTGACCAAATAACAACGATGGGAGCGGAAAAAAAGAGTAGAGTTCAAACGTAATTCTAACTCGCGTAAGGTAAAATGGGTTAGGTAAGAGTCCTTTTGGGTTTTAATATAGACCTTGTCCTTATCGGTATAAATAAAGACAATTTCGTTCTGGTGTAATAGAATTATTTTACCACTTAGTTCAACAGGTACAACTTCTAAAAGCTTAGGTGGAGGTGTAATAGCTTCACTTTTATTGGAGGTTAGTAGATTATCTTTTGGTGCAGTTAGATTGGCTTTTAATTGGCGCACTTTCATTAATGCTTCTGCCAGGCGTTTTGGGTGAATGGGTTTGAGGAGATAGTCTATAGTATTTAAGGTAAAGGCGAATGCGTATTCTTCTTGTGCAGTAGTAAAGATAATTGTGGGTAAATCCGAATTTTTTCTCAAAAGTTTGGTTAGGTCATTATAGTTTAATCCTGGCATATGAATGTCTAAGAAAATTATCGAACAATTTAGTTTAGAGATTAATTCTTGGGCTTCAGAAGCATTTTCAGCTTCGCCAACAACTTGAATATCCTCAAAGGGCTGGAGTAAAAGGCAAAGTTCTTTACGGGCGAGGCAATCGTCATCGACCAGTAGGGCACGAAGTTTCAAGCTGATCCCTCATTTCTCGGCTATCCGGAATATAGCTAATCAGTGATATATTCTTTAGCTAAATCTTGAATATATATCCTCCCCCCTGAAAATGGGGGGAGGATATATATTCAAGGTTCAATAAACGGAAAAATAGAAACCTAAAGCTTATTTATTCATATTATACATGTTATGCTGTTCCACTATGTTCTTTCATTATGCCATAAAAATCCGGCAATTTACAATGGATAATCTAAGTTTTTAAAATGTATTAAATATTCAGTTAACCATTTTTGTATTTTTATGTTGAAGGGTAACCCAATTGCAAGCGTTGTAACATTAAGCAATATCTTTATTGTAATAATTCAGATATAATTTAATATTGCTCATAGAATATGCCGCTTTGTTCGTTGTGATTTGACTGATAATCTTACCCTAGATATAATCAAGGTAAACCCTAGTGAACTCGTTCAACTAAAGTTGAACATCGAGACTTCGGTGGGAGAGTCTACCCCCACCGAAGCAGAGTACGGGAGTACCACTCCCACTTGTTGAAGTGGGAGTCTTACGATTGGATAAAGAAAGAGGTGACTGTCTTGTGTTTCCAACAACATTAAAAAGAATATTGGAAACCAGGGTGCTGTCATGATCTGGGTAGAAGAAGTCATGACCCAGGTATCGTTTTGTCTGAGTGAGACCAATTCTTGTTTGGAGGCATTGCAGAGGCTAACCGAAACCAATTCTTCAGGGTGGCCTGTGGTGGATAAAATCGGGGAGTTAATGGGAATAGTTACAATGAAGTCGCTTGTCAAGAAAGTGATCAGTAATGAATGTGCATCTGGAGAGTTGAGTTGTCTAGAAGTAGTAGAACGCAATCCAGTGGTTATTAAGCCTTCTCTGCGTTTAGGTGAGGCTTGGGCTTGTCAATTTGATTTGGCGGTGGTAATTGAAGAGGATGGGCAGATTGTTGGAGTTTTAAGCCGCTCAGACCTAGCTGTAGCTTTATATCATGAAGCTGAATTCCAGGTAAAAGAACTGGAAGCGGTACTAAGCTCTGCTCATAATGGGATTGTAGTAATCAACAGCGATGGAATGATAACTTCATTTAATAGAACAGCTGAAGGATTTACTAGAGTTTCTCGTGAAAGAGCTATCGGTCGCCATGTCTTAGAGGTCTTAGTGCCGCTTGGTCTAATGGAGACTCTAGAAACGGGAAAGTCGGAGTATGCCCAAAAGTTTCGAGTGGGTCGAGGAACTTATATCATGAATAGAGATCCGGTAATCCAGGATGGTCGGATTACTGGAGCTGTTGGCGTATTTCAGGAAATATCCGAAATTGAATCTGTATCACAAGAATTGGCTACAGTAAAGGAACTAAATAGTGAACTTGATTCAATAATACAGTCTTCTTCAGATGGCTTATTTGTTACCGATACTGCAGGCATAGTCCTTAGAGTAAATCAAACCTTCGAAAAAATGAGCTTAAGTAATGCCCAAAGTTTAATTGGAAGAGGAATCCAGGAAATTGAAGAGGTTATCTATGCGCATTCCTTAGTTAACATGGTTCTGCAAAGCAGGCAACCGGTTACAATTATGGAGAATAAGAATAATCATAGTCTGCTTGTCACTGGTAGTCCTGTTTTTGATGAAGAAGGAAAGCTCATGAGGGTCGTAATTAACCTTAGAGATATGACCAGTCTTAATCAGCTACGCCAGGAACTGATTGATGCCAAACGTTTAAGCGAAAAATATCATCAAGAGCTATCGGAATTGCGGAATCGTCAGGATAATGGGGGAATGATCGGTACAGGTCCCGAGATGGAACGGGTATTCGAACTAATTAGGCGAGTAGCTAAAGTTGATTCTACAGTACTTTTATTAGGAGAATCAGGCGTGGGTAAGGAGGGTATAGGAAAGCTCCTCCACACTCAGAGCAACCGAGCCGAAGGGCCTTTTATTAAATTAAATTGCGGGGCTATTCCGGAGCATTTATTAGAATCAGAACTTTTCGGATATGAGTCGGGAGCGTTTACGGGGGCCCGCCGAGAAGGCAAGATCGGCATGTTTGAACTTGCTAATAATGGAACGATTTTGCTCGACGAAATTGGTGATTTTCCCCTTAATCTTCAGCCCAAACTTTTAAGGGTTCTTCAAGAGCGGGAACTTGTTCCTGTTGGCGGGGCAAAGCCGCGCCAAGTTAATGTGCGAATCCTAGCGGCAACGCACAAAAATCTTGAAGAGATGATCAAGATAGGGCAATTTCGAGAGGATCTATTTTTTCGATTAAACGTGGTTCCAATTTTGATTCCGCCTTTACGTCAACGACGTGAGGATATCATTCCACTCCTTTATCATTTCCGAGATAGATTTACTAAAAAGTACAGTTTTCAGCGAGAATTCTCTCCGGAGGTAATTGAAGCTTTTCTGGAGTATGATTGGCCAGGTAATGTTCGGGAGCTCGAAAACATGGTCGAGCGTTTAATGGTTGTTTCCGCTGGAGAATTGATTTTGGCGTCCCATTTGCCTGTTCCTTTTAAACGAAATGCCAGCAAATTACGAGGAGTATCTGTCAATTCCTTAATGCCCTTGAAAGAAGCTATAGACGAAGTAGAACGACAACTTATAGACAAGGCCATCGAAAAATATGGTAGTACTTATAAAGTTGCTACTGCCTTGGGAGTTAACCAATCTACGATAGTTCGAAGAATGGCTCGTTTTCGACGGGCCGACGCCGAGTCGTCTGTTTGACATAAGGTATATATATGAGTAAAAGTGAATATAAACCAAGTCATATCTGCATTATGGCAATGCAGATATGACTTGGTACAAGCTCGGATTAATGTTGACTTTTTGTAGAGAGTGATAAACACCACTGCAGTTTTGCATTGCGTTTATCATTATTTTATTCAAATTAATTAAAGATTTGAACTGTTCACTACATGTTTTAGACAGTTAGACCGCCAATTTTAACTGATTGATGGTCAAGACAACTTGAGAGTTTGTAAAATGGCATTATAATTGCATAAAATTGAATACAAGATTGCCAATTTTTAAAAGGGGGATCAGAAGTATCAGTTTAATTAATTCTTGGTGGAGGATGGTCGTTAGAAGTCGGGAGATAAATTAATACCTAATTATTAAGGAGGATAAAAAAATATGGACTTAAATAGTTTAAAGAGATGGCCCCGTCAAACAGATGTAAAAAATCACGATTTGTATGGTAATGAACACTTTGGAACTGAAGCACCTTGCGTGATATATGAGAAAAAGCCCATTGTGGACAACAAAGGAAACATCGTACCGAGTCTTTTTTCAGCATGGGTAACCCTGAACAACCCCTCACAATTTAATTCCTACACAACGGAAATGGTTAAAGGGGTTATCGCCGGAATGCAAAAAGCATCTGCTGATCGCTCCGTGGTCGCTGTTATCTTCACCGCTGTAGGAGACAAGGCATTTTGTACAGGCGGCAACAC
>LOEW01000258.1 GCA_001516045.1 Desulfosporosinus sp. BRH_c37 | reverse complement strand
TTCTGTAATGGAAGGCACATGGTGAAGGGGGGCAGTATTCCAAGTTCCTATTTTGAAAGGAGTTGCTTTGAATGGAGCAATCAAAACTTGTGGAAAGATTGGAAGGTTATCGCCGTCGTAACAGTGTCAACCATTGCTATGTCAACAATGACCTCTATCGCTTGTTCTACAGCAGAGACTTGTACATCGTTGCCTACAACTCCGTAAAGTCTAACGACGGCGCGGAGACATCCGGCGCTGATGGCACCTCCCTGCATGGCTTCTGTGAGGAATGGATTACGGAACTTATTTCTTCCATGCGTGACGAGTCCTACCAACCTCAACCAAACAGAACAACTATGATTCCCAAGAAGAATGGTAAAATGCGCAAACTCAGTTTTCCAAATGGAAAGGACAAGCTGGTTCAGGAGGCAATTCGCCTTATCCTGGAATGCATCTACGAGCCTACCTTCTCTAACCTTTCCTACGGTTTCCGTCCCAAACGCTCTACTCAAGGGGCTCTAGCTGAGGTGGAAACATGGAAGGGTACGATTTGGTTTATCGAGGGTGACATTTCCACCTGCTTTGATGAAATTGACCACCGCATTCTGGAAACAATACTCCGCGAACGTATCGACGATGAGCGCCTCATCCGCCTTATTAATAAGATTCTCAAGGCTGGCTATTTCGATATGCAGCATATTTCCCAGAGAACTAAAACCGGTAACGCACAGGGCTCTTGTTGCAGCCCTATCCTCTGCAATAGCTATCTTGATAAGCTGGATAGATTTATGGAAAATGTTATCGACTCTGACACTACGGGCAAATATCGCAAGCAAAACCCTGACTACGCCAAGGTAAGATACCTTTACAGAAAGGCAGTCAGTAACGGCAACGATACCAAAACTATTAAACAACTGAAATATACAATGGAAAACCTCCCGTCCAGCGACAGATATGATCCCAATTTTCGCAGAGTGAGGTATGTGCGTTATGCCGACGATTGTGCGCCACGAAAGCGCGTTCATGCGACAGGAACTGTCGCTGTGCTGTATAAGAGATGAGGGTGGGCCCCTCGGAGCCGCCATGCAGGCGGAGGCTTCAAACAACTTTAGCTGCTGTGGACAAAAGCCATGGTAGTGAGCGTTAAGGAAAAGGTGAGGCAAGACTTCGTCAGGTATGTGCTACGGAGACGAATACAAATAAAGCGCTGATAAAGTGTCAAAAGCGTAGAAACGTCATCAAAACCAGGGGGCAGTCGTTAACCTGGGATAAGTCTGGAGGACACCTGTTTACTGTCCAGACGGTGGCCGGCATGGAGGCGTCGTGAACTTAGCACAGGCTCTTATAGGGAACGTGGGAACCTACGACTTCGATGACAAGGGAGAAATCCAAGTGGCAGATACATGCTGCAGAAAGTGAGGTGACTTTTCTCGGATATATTATCCGCAAGGGCACGGGCATTCACTGCAAATTTCACAGCAACCCTTTTGACTCAACCCTCCGTATCTTCATGAATACGGAGGGTATCCTGAGAAAGCTACGCGAAACGGTATGTGTACAGGCAACAGTTATCCCATCGGTATCTCCCGCCTCCTTAGGGAACCTCCGGAAGAAATCATCAAATAAGGCAATTAAAGAAATTAATTCAATATTCAAATATTTTAAAGCAAAAAGATTTTTAGTGTACTCATCTTGACCCATAAGTGTTACATTGTTTTCAAGATAGAAGAGCCATTGGCTAATCTTATTGCAGTTCATAATAGCTAGGGCTTCTTCTTTCTTCATAACGATTGAACCTGATTTATACTTATCAAGTTGAATTATGGAAATTTCCCATATTACAGCCTCCTCGTATGCTTATCTACTTAATAAGCTCACAAATTATTTATGCAATATTGAGGCCAACCTAAAATTAACCACCTTAATTTCTATTCGAATCAGCTTATAAATTGGCTTTCCGAAGCTTTTAAATATTATAAAAAAGTTTTAAGAGACTAAGTAATATCTAAGTTTGGCCTAATTACATTCTTTTATATGACGTTTTTGCGCCATTGTTAATTTAATGTTTATATCAATGCATACTGTAACAACGCTTGTAGCTGCTTCAGAAATGAAGCACAAAGCGTCAAACTTCATCCACCTAAGTGCGCCGACCATAGAAACAATTACCTACAAGCGCCAGAAACAATGCGGTCACCGTGAGCTGATGCTTGAAAACCTGCCCGTTGGGACGATAGAACACCGTTCTACCCGACGAAGAGCAGTCCGTTAGTGTTGTAATGGTCCTCTGCATGTGATATGTCGTATTCTCGTAAAACCAGTAGGTAGCACATGAATAAGAAACGGCGAATAAATTCATCAGCTGTTACATCCATCTCTTTTTGCTTATTGCAGTCCTAGTAATCACGCCATTTGAATGTTACCATACAACCTTCAAATTTCATGATACGGTTATTAGAAGTCGCAACACGATGCGTATATCTTCCGAGATGTTCAACAACACAGCTAGCGTTTTTAACTCAAGTTTAGCTTGTTTAAGATAATATAAGAACTTACCACTAAATTTCCTGGATAAAACCTTAACCGGGATGAAGAACTTTTTTCATGTAATATCATTTGTCAACCAGTATATTTGTTAGATTCTTCATAAAGTTTAATTTTCATAGCATTGTGAATAAAAAATAACTGTGAAAACTCTCCCCCTTATACTTGGCATAAATGTTGCATATAAAATAACTACTAGTTATGGATATAATTTAAATAATGGGGAGGAAACTTTATGAAGGTATTAGGTTTTATGGGTAGTCCAAGAAAAGGAGCAAACTGTGACATTCTACTCGAGGAATTTCTTGCCGGGGCAAAGTCAGCTGGAGCTGATATAGAGAAAATCTATGTTTATGATTTAAAAATCAATGATTGCCAGGGATGTTATATGAATTGCTTTGTAGACAATTCAGAGTGTCCCCGCTGGAGTGGGTCGGATGATATGGATAATGTTCATGAAAAAATGAAATCTAGCGATCTAATCGTTTTTTCCTCACCGGTTTATTGTGGCACTCCGCCTTCAAAGGTTATGGCGCTACTGGAAAGGACTATCGACCAGAAGGCAGTAAACATGGAAACCCATGCACATTTATATAATAATATGAAGGAAAAGAGAGTTGTAATATTGCAGACAAATGCTTACCAGGGTCTAAAATATCAGGACCTGCCCCTAGCGGTTTACAAGTATATTCTTGGAGAAGCCTGGAAAATGAATATTATGGATTCATTTGGAGTAGCCGGTTTAAAGAATGCGGGGGATATTAAAAAATGCACCGAAGAATTGAAAAAAGCCTATGATTTGGCAGCAAAAATATGCTCCAAGATTAAATCTTAGTTATAATTCGATTTGATGGATTACAGACAAATCTACCAGCAAACCGATGGTGATGAGGAAAACTTTAAAATAGACACATGAGTTTTGTCAGAGGTTTAGTTGGCATTTAGCCAACAGTTGCTTTCGGCAGGCTTTAGCCTTATTCGGACTTTCAGTCCGTTATAAACCCTCCGGCTTTAGCCTGTGGTCGTTTAGCTATTGAAGTCCGGGATATTATTGGCGATGCAGCGTATTCAGAAAAAGACAACATTGCCTTTGCAAAAGAAAATAATATTCGCTTGGTTTCTAAACTGAGCAAACCCTTAACACACTTCCTGTCAAACCGCACTAATCACAATGTGTTTGAGTTCAATAAAGATGCACAGATGTACGTCTGTCAGGCTGGACACATAAGCTAAAAAAAACAAGCAGTAGCAGTTGTCTAAAAAAGCATGAGAAAGATGGTACGGGAACTATTGATTCCTATTTTTTCGATGTAGAAAAATGTAAAAGCTGCCCTTTTAAGGTGGGATGCTACAAAGAAGGTGCAAAAACGAAATCTTTTTCTGTGACCATTAAGCACCATATGCATGAGGAGCAAGCTGTATTTCAAGAAAGTGAGTACTTCAAAGAAAAATACAAAGAATGTTACAAAATAGAGGCCAAAAATAGCGAACTAAAGCATAGACATAGGTACGATATTGCATCAGCCTCAGCCCTGTTTGGTATGCGATTACAAGGGGCGACCACGATATTTGCGGTTAATCTGAAAAGATTATAACCTTGATGAAAGAAAAATAGAAAATGATATCTTAACGTACTAAATAGAGTTAAAAAGAACCAGAAGATGAGCAATTTTCCACCAAATTGTCTCTACTTCTGGTTCTTTTTATTACGGGGATTCTTAAACAAGATCTTTTTCAGTGGCCTCCTGTCTAACGGCTTCTTTTTTTTCAATAAATTAAAATTATTAAAACAACTGAATCATTGTGCTCCATTTATGAAGCAGTGCGAATGACTTGTATTAAGGTTTTAAAAATACTGTGAATTATTAATGAAGCTAAAAATAGTTAAATAATAAATATTGAATAAACTTAATTGTCAATTTTAAATGTGATAAAAAAATTATTACCTAAAAAAGGGCCGAAAATTGCCATAATGTTATGTATCCTAAAATTTAGGATCGCTAGCCTATTTGATCTTGGCATTACAATTGCATTTGAGAAGGTCGTACATCGTAAACCTAACAAACAATATCCAGGGAGGAGGTCATATTGACTATTAAAGATGAGTAAGGAAGTTGGGTTTTTATAATTTCAGTTAAATTAGAGGAGGATGACAATGGCTATCAAGAGATTGAAGTTTTGTGTTGATAATCAATGGAGAGACTCAAAAACCACAAAATATATGCCGATTACCGATTCCAGTACCGGCAAGGTAATTGCAGAAACTCCCTGTTGTACCAAGGATGAAGTATATGAGGCCATAGCTGCTGCCAAAGCGGCATTTCTATCATGGTCAAATCTGCCGGTGCAAAAACGGGTAACAGTTATGATTAATATAAGAAATATATTTAATGCTCATCTCGACGAGTTAGCCTTACTATGTGCTACGGAATTGGGCAAGACCATTGCTGAATCAAGGGGTGACGTTTTAAAGGCCATTGAAGTTTGTGAATGTGCTATCTCTACGCCTTATTTAATGCAGGGTGATTCATTGATGCAGGCTTCTAATGGTTTTGACACGACCTCATATCGTGAGCCGCTGGGAGTTTTTGGCGCCATTGTTCCCTTTAATTTCCCTGGCATGATTCCTTGGGGTTGGATGATACCCTTCTGTATTACCACCGGAAACACCATAGTTATGAAAGCGGCCAGTATGACTCCTATGACTAGTAACAGGATGATGGAACTTGCTATTGAGGCAGGATTGCATCCAGGAGTAATCAATTGGGTAACTACCAGCCGAGTTGAAGCAGACATTCTGTTAACCCACCCAGATGTAAGAGGTATCTCATTTGTTGGATCTACTTCAGTAGGTTTACATGTCTACAGCACTGCTGCCGCACACGGCAAGAGAGCTCAGTGCCTGACCGAAGCCAAAAACCATGCTCTAGTATTAAGAGATGCCCCAATAGAAGCAGCTGCGCGCAGGATAATCAATTCTACCTATGGGTGCGCAGGCATGCGCTGCATGGCATTGCCAGCCCTGGTCGTTGAAGATACGATAGCAGACGAGTTTGTTGATACTTTCGTAAAGCTTGCTAAGGAAATGAAAATCGGTTGCGCTTATGACCCTTCGACAGACATGGGACCGGTAGTATCTGAAGAGCACAAAAAATTCGTAATCAGCTGGATTGACAAAGCAGAACAGGAGGGAGCTAAACTGCTTCTGGATGGACGCAACATTATTGTTCCGGGTTTTGAAGGCGGACATTTTGTAGGTCCTACGATCTTCGATCATGTAAAAGCGGGAATGAGCTGCGGTGATCAGGAAGTATTTGGACCGGTTACGTTCATTAAACGGGTTCATGACTTTGAAGAAGGCTTAGCAATTATGAACGCTAACAGATTTGCAAACGGCTCAGCCATCTTTACCCGGGACGGAAAAGCAGCCCGAGAGTTTATGAGGAGAACTGACGGCGGAATGGTTGGAATTAATGTGGGTATTCCGGTTCCAGTTTCATATTTCCCTTTTTCCGGCCACAAACAGTCCTTTTTTGGCGATCTGCACTGCATGGGTAGAGATGGAGTTGCATTTTACACTGAAACCAAAACCGTCACCACACAATGGTATGCTCCCGGTGAAGGTCAACAAAAGGTAAGCACTTGGGAAGGTAGCATGAACAGAGAATAGTGAATTCATTCCAGTGTATCTACTTATTCCTCCATTAAAGCCCTCAATAAGTTATCGATGATTAATTGTGATAGGAGGCTATTGAGGAAAATGTTGAACATCTTGGTCTGCATAAAACAGGTACTGGATCCTGATGCGCCTGTATCTTCATTCAAAATTAATAATCTTGGTAAAAATATCATTGCTCCTCCTGGAACAATGCCGGTATTAAATCCATTTGACGAGAATGCATTAGAAGCAGCGCTGAAAATAAAGGATGTACAAGATGTAAAAATAACAGTTTTAAGTATGGGCCATAATTTAGCCAAACCAGTCTTTCTTAAGGCTGTGGCAAGCGGAGCAGACGAAGTAATCATAATTGATGACCCAAGTTTTGAAAGTACAGAAAATTCTAGTTTTCAAAACTTGGATAGTTTTACAACTGCCTCTGTTCTGGCGGAAGCAATTAAAAAGCACAATAAGTATGACATCATCTTGTGCGGACGCCAGGCTGCTGATACTGATGCTGGTCTGGTAGGACCGGGTGTTGCTGAAATTCTGGGAATACCGCTCATTACGATGGCCAAAAAGATTGAAGTTGCCAGAGACAAATTACGTATAGAACAGATAACCAGTGATGGCTACAATGTCTTGGAAGCTGCCTTGCCTGTGCTGATTACCGTAGGTAATGAAATGGGCGATTTAAGATATCCCAGTACTAAAAATCTAATGGCCGCGAAGAAAAAGAAGCCCGTCGTCTGGCAAGCTGCCGATTTCAATATAAACGTTTTATCACTGACCAAAATCGAAGTAGTTGATATGCATATTCCAGTTAAAAAAGTGGACTGCAAAATGATTGAAGCACCCAGCCCGGAAGAAAAGGCTACCAAATTGGCCATGCAACTTAGCCAGGATGGAGTCATTTAATACCAATATCATTACTCGATGGATAAAAATTATATATGAAAGGAGCCAGATTCGATGGGCAAGGGAGTAATGCTCTATTGCGAAATTCACGAAGATTGTTTGGCTAAAATCGCAGCTGAATTGGCCAGTGTCGGACGAAAAATCGCCGATGAGCTGGGTGAAGAACTGCAGGCAGTTCTCATTGGAAGCGGAGGAGTTAAAGCATTCGCCCAGGAATTAGTGTTCCTGGGTGCAGATAAAGTATTAGTTATTGACGATCCGGCTTTTGCTTCATATCAACCTGATGCATATGTTGAAGCTATGGAAAATGTTATAAAAGATATCTCGCCTGCGATATTATTGTTTGGACATAACGAAGCTGGACGAGATTTAGCACCCAGACTGGGATTTAAGTTTAAAGCAGGGGTCATGTTGGATTGTATAAAAGTAGAAGTTGAAATTGCCACGCGCAAGCTTTATATGACTCATCCTGTTTATGGAAGTAAAGTTAATACACGATTTAAGGCTAAAACTGAAGGCCTGTTGATAGCCAGTATCCGTGCCAAGAGCAATGAACCTGCGGAAAGCCTGGAGACCAGAAGCGGGGAAATAATTGAAAGATCAGAGACTGTTGCCGTTTCAATAGGACAGGTGCAAATAATTGAACAAGTAAAAGAAGAGGTAGCCGGGGTTAAACTGGAAGAAGCAGGGGTAATAGTATCAGGTGGGAGAGGTATGCAGGGACCTGAGGGTTTCGAAATCTTGAAAAAATTAGCCCGCGTTCTGGGAGGAGAAAAGGGCGGAGCTATAGGTGGCTCACGTGCAGCAATTGACAACGGTTGGCTGCCGAATAAACTCCAGGTGGGGCTAACTGGAAAAATAGTCAGTCCCAGTATTTATATAGCGGTAGGTATATCTGGAGCTATGCAGCATATAGCCGGGTGCTTAACCTCCAAGACCATTATTGCAATTAATAAAGACCCTGAAGCACCCATTTTTAATATTTCAAATTATGGAGTAGTCGGAAATTGGGAAGATATTGTTCCTGCATTAACAGAAAAATGTGAGGCTCTTCAATAGTAAAGCATCTATATATTTGTTGCATAGCGTGATCTTGGACAGTTTCAATTATTCTTTATGGATCATACAAAACCAACGAAAGTGGGTGATATGGAGAGTAAATAAGTGCTGTTAAAATAAAAATAAAACAATTTTTCAGAAAGAGGAGGATTGCAATGAACTTACAAAAGGAGTTATCAGCATTAATTAGTTCTGATCGGGTAGTCGATGATTTTGATGTGCTCGAAGGCTACTCAAAAGACCTCAGCTTTGTTAAGCCAAGAATGCCGAGCGTAGTAGTCTATGCCGAAAATAAAGAGGAAGTTACTGAAGTACTGAAGTTTGCCAATGAAAATAAATTTCCTGTAACTCCGCGTTCTTCAGTAATCAGTTTCTATGGGGCTGGTGTTCCAACACAGGGCGGAATAATCCTTGATTTGAGTCGCATGAAGAAAATTATTGCTATTAATAAAGGGGACAAACGCATCCAACTTGAACCCGGGGTTACCTATGCGGAAATAGTAGACCCCCTTGCCAAAGAGGGAATGTATGTATGTACTCCATTGTTCCCCCATCCTAATAAATCAGTAATAACCAGCGCAATGGAAAATGAAGTACTGGCCAACCCTAAGTTCGAATACAATGAGGTCTTCCAGAGTTCAGAGATGATACTTCCGACAGGGGCGCTATTTTATACGGGTACTGCGATAGCTCCAGGTTTTGTAGGTAGAGGAACTCCGGAACTGACCATTCCCAGCAACAAGTTATTTAAAGGTGCCCAGGGAACTCTGGGGGTAATCACCTATTCGTTTCTGAAACTTGAGTATCTGCCGCCCATGGATAAACTGGCGTTTATTGTCTTTGATCAACTCAGCGGAGCGGAGGAGTTCATTTACAAGCTGGCTCGGTTAAATCTGGGTAATGAGTGCTTTATACTCAACAATCTGGATATTGCAGCTATTTTTGCTGAATCTGATGAGGATATAGCAAATCTCAGTGAAGAAGTACCGCATTATGTTTTAGCTCTGGTCATATCGGGAGGACAATATTTTGCAGAAGACAAGATTGTTTATGAAGAGGAAGCCCTGCTTGATCTGGCCAAGGAATGTAATCTCAAGGTGCAATTCTCAATGCCTGGAGTCGTGGGTGGAGCTGCCCGGATGCAGTCCCTTCTGAGAAAGCCTTGGGATAGAGAAATATATTGGAAATATCGTTATAAAGGGGCCTGCCAGGATCTCTTCTTTATTACTACCATGGAGAAAGCTGATGCATTCACCGCAGTCATTAAGGGTATAGCGGCTAAATACGGGGTTTATCATGTTGGCGTTTATGTCCAGCCTATTGAAAGAGGTCGGGTTGTTCAGTGTACCTATCATTTCTATTATGATAGTGAAAACAAAGTTGAAACCCAAAAAGTGCAAAAAGCCTGGTTGGAAGGTAGCTCTGCTGCCCTAAACATGGGAGCTCTTTTCGTAAATCCCTATGGAGCCCAGGCTGAAATGGTTTATAGCCGGGCGGCGAAATACGGTAATGTTCTCAAAGTCGTTAAACAGGCCTTTGACCCAAATGATATTATGAATCCCGGTAAACTTTGTTTCTAAGCATTTTTGTTATACGAGGAGGTAAGCAGTAGATGAGTTCTAAAGCGGAAAAATACATGGAACTGAACAATCACTCATTTCCCAAGGATGATTGGTATTATGGATATTACTATGATATGAAAAAAATATGTCATAACTGTGCGCGTTGTGGCAACTGCCGCTGGACAGATCCCTATGAGATGAAGGAAGCCCGTTTTGGCAAAGGCTGTCCGACCAATGCTTATCATTTATTTGACGGTTACTCCTGCCAGGGGAAAATGGACGTAATTCTAGGGGTATTAGACGGGCGTTTAAATTATGATAACAATGAAAAGCTACTGGATGTTATCTACGCTTGCGATACCTGCGGTGCTTGTGATGCGATGTGCAAACGCTCCCGCGATACCGAGCCCCTCAAGGTATTTCTTGATATGAGAGCAAAATTGGTAGAAGACGGACAGCTTTTACCGCAGCACATGCCCATAATTGACAGTATGAAAAAAGAAGACAATACCATGATGGGTAAAAAAGCGGATCGTGGCAACTGGGCTAAAGACCTGAAGGTCAAAGACCTAAGCAAGGAAACCGCCGAAGTATGTTTCCATGCTGGATGCCAGATCAGTTTTAATCAGAATTTATGGAAAGTTGGACAGACTGCCATCAAGATTCTGCAAAAAATGGGAGTGGATGTAGGTATTCTTGACAAAGCCGAAGCATGCTGCGGCGGCAAAGCCTATGATATGGGTTACCGCGGACAGTATACTACCATGGCCGAGAATAACCTGAATGCCTGGAAAACCGCCAAGGTGAAGACCGTTATTACCGCCTGTTCCGACTGCTACTTTGCTTTCAAAAAACTTTATGCTGATCAAGGTAGTGAGGTTCAGGTTTATCATTTAGTGGAATACATCGATAAGATGATTAAGGAAGGCAAGGTCCAATTTACCAAGTCCGTTCCCCTAAAAGTTTGTTATCACGATCCGTGCCATTTGGGAAGACGCACCGATGATTACACTCCCGGCAAGGCTATTTCAGGTGTTTATGATCCCCCCCGTAATATACTCAAAAGTATTCCGGGCATTGAGTTCGTAGAAATGTTCAGGATTAAAGAATACGCTTGGTGCTGCGGCTCCGGAGGTGGTGTCAGGGAAGCCTACCCTGAATTTTCCCAGTTTACCGCTGATGAAAGAATAATTGAGGCTATAGCTACCGGGGCAGAGGCCATAGTCACCGCCTGTCCGTGGTGCGAAGCCCAGTTTAACGAATCAGTTGATAGACAAAATGAAAGACTGAAGGTTTATGACATTATTGAGTTAGTTGATCAGGCACTATAATAAGTTTTCGGTATATATTTCATAGCAAAGGAGGCAAAATAGCATGCCATATGGTGATGATAAACACCAATTAATACTGAATGAATTAGTTAACATTCTCGGGGAGAGATATGTTGAGGATGATAAAGCTATCATGGAGGCTTATTACAGAGATTCTCTTACCCTATCGGAAGCGGCTCAAGGGCGGCATGAATTTATCGTTTTACCCGGTACTGTTGAAGATGTCCAGCAGATTTTCAAACTGGCCAACCGGTACCAATTCCCGGTATCTATAAGCGGGTCGGGTATGATGCAGGCCTTGTGTAATGCTGTACCGGGCTACGATTACTGGTGTTTCATTGACCCTAAACGTTTGAATACACTAAAAGTAGATCCTAAGAACATGTATGTAGAAGTGGGGGCTTATGTTTCACTCGGTCAAGTACAGGCTGAAGCGCTTAAGTATGGTTTGTTCCACGGTGTCCCGGGAGCCAGTACCTCATCTATCGCGGTCGGACACAGCATGTTCCAACAGATCGCCTGGACTTGCTGGAGAACCGGCACTGCCCGTAACATCTTGGCAGCGGAATGGGTTCTGCCTACAGGGGAGTTAGTTTACACTGGCTCACTGGCTGCGGGTGGGGATGATCCGTGCTGGGGTGAAGGTCCAGGTCCTGATCCTCATGGAATATACAGAGGACATCTTGGCAATCTGGGGACATACGGAGTGATGACCAAACTGTGGCTCAAGCTGTGGCCAATTCCGGGCAGATTTACCCAGTGGCCCAGTAATGGGGTGCCGCAACCTGAAAAGAAATCTCAGCTGCCGGAAAAATATTTTAGAACCTTTCCCATCAATTTCCCCAATCAGAAAGCTGCAGTTGAGGCCATGATAGCCATGGGGAAAGCTGAAATCGGCGGCTATCTTCTCAAGTTTGGACCATGGGATTATGTTTGCTGGTATACCAAATCTATGGAAGAATTCTGGGAGGAATGGTTCAGCGACTACTGGATGGATGTCAAGTTTAATTGGCATTCCGTGGTTATTGGATTGTGGGGATTTGCTGGTCCTAAACAGACGGATTATGAAGAAAAAGTTATGAATCAGATAATTAAAGAGTTCGGCGGCCATGTAATGCCTGAACCGTATCTAACTAAGATTAGAAACTGTTTCCAACCTAATATTATTCGAGACGCTCACCGCCATCGTTTCACTAGGTTAGGGCGTCCAGTTTTAACTGGGTCAACTATAGATAGTATGTTAGATACGCTCCGGAGTGCCAAAGAAGATATTAAGATCAAAGATAGTGTAACTCCTCCGTTAGGAGTAATGGGACCTCAGTTGAAATTCTGGCCTTATGATTTCGGTCACGCAGCTTGGACCGAGATTGATGCCTTGGCAGAAAAATCAGATGAATTTGAGGAACTGGCAATGCATAGCATAACTCCTGCCCAAGTGAAAGATGCTTTTGAGCAGGATACTTTCTACTGCCAGTTAATGGCGGCGCTAAATCTTGTTGGTCCCAAGTATTATAATGTCGATCAATTATTTGGAAGGATTAAGGTAGCATTAGACCCCAATAATATCGCCAATCCGACCAGAATGCTCAACGTAAAGGCATGGCTGGAATCGGAAGCCCGTAAGGCATCTGGTATCGAGGAAGAAGCTGACGGTCCAGGTTCAATGGCCTTTTAGGTTAAAGAGTAAGTGAACTCGTTCAGCTAAAGCTGAACATCGAGGCTTCAGGCGGGGACTCTACCCCACCTGAAGTTTACGAAGAATTCGGGGCTGTTGCAAAACAAAATTAATAGTTCGTCTTTAAAAACAATATCAGCAAACGGCAAATCATGTCTTACAACGCAGGGATCGATGAATATACCTGTCATAATACGAAACAACTAAACCCGTAGGAATCACTTATAGAACATCGGCAACCAGTTATCGATCCGAAATAACTGTCTATGAATGTGAGTACTGCATCGACTGCCAATATAAAACCCGTTGTACAAAAGCAAACGGCAACCGGAGAAGGCAGGTATCAAAAATGTTCGTAGAAAAACGTCAGGTATCCTATAAAATCATCCTATTGGAAGTAGGAGTTTTGTTAAGAGTCAACTGTTTCATACAGGTAGAGGGATTCTTTGACGTTCTGAAAAACGACTATAACTTTAACCGATTTATAACACGTGGTAAAAGTGGGACATAGTTTTTTCCGATAGCTGGGATTGCTTATGGATAGGCAGGGGCTTTGAAGACACATATAGGAGGAGCTTCGTAATAATTGTTTCTTTGGGAAGGCAATTCTGCCGCTGGGTGGTCTGCTTATAAAAAAATAGGCATAAGGTTCAACTTGAAGTTTCTTTAATACGATATGGCTGAGGCTGTCCTTGAGTTCGGTTTGGACCGAGATAGGGCCAGTCTCTTTTGCCATTTATAAATAATAATTAATTTCAGCATCTTTTGCACTATCAAAATGTGGGGTTTTATAGTAAAATATCCTGAAAGGATTTATCTGAATGTTCAGAAAGTATATTAAGATTAGTGCATGAATTTATCTCTGAATTGTAATTTAAATAGACTTTTTCAAATCTTAAGATCTTAGGTGATAGATTAGTCATAAAAACTTAACTGGCCTTTTGTTATAATAAGATTAGGAGGGGAAACTATGGCGCAAATCGAAAAGATTTCAGAATTCATTGATCATGGATTCTTTGGTTGTCTTGACGATAACATAGAGGAACCTAATAAAATATTAATTGAAATATTAAAAATTTTCAATGTAATTTCGGATGGGATTCTTGTTACAGATTTAGATGACAAAATATATCTAATAAACAAAAATCACCAACTACTCACTTTTTTGAAACCCAATGATATTTTAGGCAAAAGCGCATTTGATCTTACACGTCGATATAAATATTGGACAAAAGCAAGTGATTTTGATGTTTTTCAAATGAAACAAGATCTTAAACCAAGAGACTACAAGATGGTAACCCAATATGGGCAAGAACTACTTGTTACTGCAACACCAGTACTTAACGATCTAGGCAAACCTACCTGGCTTGTCTTTACCTCAAGAGATATTGGTCAAATACGGAACATGGAAAAAAGACTCAAAAGAAAGACAATCTTACCACTTAATGAAGAACGACCCCCCAATAAAGAACTGAATCAACTTATAGGTGTTAGCAAAGCTATGAAGGAGATCATAAGTATAGTAGAAAGGGTTAGCCGTACTAATTGTTATGTCTTTCTTACAGGAGAATCTGGAGTGGGAAAAGACCGTATAGCGCGACAAATTCATATGACGGGCCTATGGGCAAGCCAACCATTTATTCATGTTAATTGTGCTTCTATACCTGAAACGCTTTTTGAGTCCGAGATGTTCGGATATGAAAAGGGTTCGTTCACAGGTGCCAGTAATGAAGGAAAAGTAGGCCTTTTGGAAATGGCAAATGGAGGGACACTGTACCTTGATGAAATCACTGAAATGACCATAAGTCAGCAGGCAAAATTATTGCAAGTATTGCAGGAACGAACCTTCAGGAGGGTCGGAGGGACTAAAAACCTAGAATTTAATGCGAGAGTAATTTCATCTTCAAACCGGGATATTCAAGAGATCATTACGGGGAAAGGTTTTCGTCAGGATCTTTATTATCGATTATGCGTGATCCCCATTTTTATCCCGCCCTTACGGGAGAGGAAGGAGGATATTCTGGAATTAATCAAGGTATTTATGAAAGAATATAGCCACAAACACGGACAACATAAGATTTTGAATGAAGATGTACCCCATGCTTTACAGAAGCATCCGTGGCCCGGAAACATCCGAGAGCTGCAGCACGTTATTGAACGGCTAGTTATTATGACCAATTCCGATAGTATTACTATGGCTGATTGTTTCCCTTTGGATATGTCAAGCAAGTCTTTTAAACCAGACTACGAGGATTTATTAAGAAATTCTGTCGAAAAGGTTGAAATAGACTTAATAAGAAAAGCCTCTAAAAGTTGTAAGAATACCAGAGAAGCTGCTAGGTCATTAGGAATAAGCCAGGCTACTTTTCTGCGCAAAGTGAAAAAATATAAAATTAGTGTAATGTAATGCTCGGGCAAGGGTTCTCCCGCTCGGCCGACCCTTGCAAAAGGGTCAGACCACACTATGGTTCGACAAAATATGCAGAGAGAGCCCTTCCCGTAGAGACCACTGAGAAACCTATAGTTTTTTCGTTAGAGAATTTTGAGATCAATTAAAAGAACGTAGTTCAGGATTTGTTTCTGATCCTGAACTGCGTTCTTTTAATTAATGTAATTAATGTAATTTATGGACTATAAGAATTTGCATCTAAATCGTTGTTTATCTTATGTTTTTTACCCTAAAATTTTAAGTATTCTTATTATTTACGGCGAAGATTACGATTGCTCCTTGCATTCCACCGGATAAGCGATAAATCTTGTCCCACGATGCTTGGAATTTTAGCACTCGTTTCATTACACTTACAAAAGTCGTTATGACACACTCCGCGGACGAGGGGCGTGTAAAATTTATCTCTTCTTCTTTAGAGACTTTCGGCCATATTGCTCAAGTTATTAGCCATTTCAGTGAGACTTTCAACAGAAGAAGCAATTTGTTCAATGGCAGCTAGCGTATTTTCAGAGGTTATCCCGAATTGAGAAAGTTCACTGGTCATAAGCGTAATAGCGGAATTGATTTCCTCTACGGTATATCGAATACTTTTAGCTGATTGAGCACTGGTATCTGCCAATTTTCTAATTTCTGATGCTACTATTCCAAATCCCCTACCTGAGATCCCCGCTCTGGCTGCCTCAATTGAAGCGTTCAGCCCAAGCACTTTGGTTTGTTTCGTTACGCTGTTTATATAGTCAACAACAGAATCGATGTTAGTCGTTTTTTCTTGAATATCGGCACTTTTACTGGTTAACAAATAACCTGCATTTGATTGTTGATTCGCTGAAGCAGCTATACTCGGAATAGCTGCCGCTACTTCATTAAGAGATTCAGCCATTTCATTAGAAGCTAGCTTTAAGTTGTCCTCAGCATATTTCAGGCTCGAAGGGTAAGCAATCACAATTCCCCCCACTACTTCGTCATTTTCCCGTAATATATGTCCAATTGCGAAATAACCAAAGCCAAAGGCACTCTCACTTACCGGGATTTCCTTCAATACGGGTTGATCTGTCTTAAACATTATATCGCCGATAGAATTGGGGGGAATTGGGTCACCGCCTTTTACTGGCATCTGGATATTGCTACCTTGAACAACGCAGATATATTTTTCTTTATCCACAATCCCAATAGCAGCCTTGTTCATCGTGATTGCATTAATAACTGGAATAAGTTGCAGATAGTTTTCAATCACAGTTCAAGTCATCTCCTCATATTTTAGAAAAAAAGTTTCTGTAGGTGTAAGCAGACAGATCTAAATAATTATTTCTGTTATTTCCACTTCTTTCCTTCATTTCCTCGAAAAACCGCAGACTATCAATCTCGCGGCATGGACGATGAGCAGGCTTTTTCGACGGGTAAAACTTATGTATCAATCGCTTCGTTAATGCCGTTCTTCTTAGCAGGTTTTGGTTTGCTTTTATCTCTGATTCTCACTGGGACTAATCGCCGTAAGTTAGTATAGGTCTAACCTCATCAATAATTTCCGAACTCTCAAAAAACCCTTTCAGTAAAGCAGCTTGATAGTGTAGAGCCATGCCGTCAATATGTCTTCTATCCATCATTAGGTAATAGGGTCCGCTTTTTAAGTATGGGCTTGGGCCAACAGAGCATAACACTTTAAAACCGTTAGCAAGTAGATATTGAAACTTAGGGTCACCGGGTAGAACGGAACTTCCAAACGGATAGATATAGACATCTGTAGGGCCTGTAAAAGGGGCTACTTCCGATAGCCAGCGCTGGGTATCTTTCGACAAAACAGCTAAGGAGATCTTTCGGGCATCTAGGTGTCCGTAACCATGGGAAGCAAAGGACCAGCCAGTTTCTTTCAGTCGTTTAATGATGATTATTGCTTGATTTTTTTCCACGGCGAAGTTGGGGGAGTCTAACTCGTTTGTACGGTACCCTAAAACACCTTCATAGCCAGTGAGAGCCAGGATCCCTTTAGCTCCATTTAGTGAAAAGTCTTCGTGATCCTGGACAAATTGATCAAGGATAGGGACGATCTCATTTTCACGAGAAGTAGTAGGAATTCCCTGTGGAGATAAGGAGAAGGTGGCAATATTTCCATGCTCATCAAGTATTAACTTATGCACTGTGCCATTGGGAATCATATATTTGTAGTAATTTAGGTCATCCACTGAAATAATTAAAGGTTTCTTGCCGGCCGGTAGTAACAAATCAGTTTTCACAGTCAGTGGCATCGCGTTTTCAGGCTTGTTGAAAGTTGCATGAATATCAATCAGAATATAGTTGTTTTTATACAAAGAATCTAGTATTTTCTTAAATTCTTTGACAGTTACAAACCAATCATTAAAACCTTTAGTTTGTTGGTCGTTATCAAAAGCAAGCTCAGGATAGGCTAGTAAGGGATGGAAAATATGTGCTCTACTGGCCCTCGATACACAACCATTTCTTGAGCTTTTTTATAATCCTCGAGTTTAGACAATACCTCAGCATTATTTGGGTAGTATTTAGAGATCGTCTGAAGGGCAGCGTAAGCTTCTTTGTATCGTTGCTCGTTGGCAAGAGATACTGCATTAGCTAGATACTCTGGGTATATAATAGCTAAACCTTCCTTGATTCTTTCCTGAGCAACTTGAAAATCCTTTTCGTCCTCTATAATTACTTTTTGGTACAAGGGTATAGCCTTTATAAAATCGTTAGTAACGAAGTATTGATTAGCAGTGGCGAAATTTTGACGGGATTTATAATAAGATTCAAGCTTGCTATGAGAGGATCTAACGGCATTTTCAAAACCAAGTTTCTCTAGGTTTTCTAGGTAATAAGTGATTTGATCGTAATCAGTACCCGTTTCATAATAAACATTCGTAACCTTCTTTAATTGAGTATCAATGATTGGGAGCAACTCTTTTTGGAATAGTGTAATCCCTTTGCTAAATTCGTAGGTTTTAAATCCGGATTTTTCCTGTAAGATTTGATCAGTAATACTGGCAAATTTATCGCTCAAAATATTGTTAATTTGAGTTTCGGCGGATTCTTGAATACTTCCGTGAGCTAGGGAATTAATCTCACTGAAGTTTTGCACCCATAAAAAAGCTAATTTTTTGACCTAAAAAGAGACTAAAAAACGATTAAGATCCGCATGAACACTCGGTTTTTGGTATAATTAAGATGCTAACCAAATCAACCAAAAATGAGGTGTTATCATGCGGAAACCTGTCAAAGAAATTGAAAATGTGCTCCAACATCATGGTTATTCAATTAACAACATTATATGTGAAGTTATGAAGACCTTCAAGCTTAAAACACTTTGCAACCAAGTTGGCTTCCAGAAACAGGATGGCTACAGTACTTCGGAAATCCTCACGCTCATGTTGATGTTACCCCTAATGTTGCTAAAAAGTGTCCATGCTTTATACCAAAGCGACTTTCAAAAGGTTACCACTATGAAACAAAGTTGCATCTATCGCCTGAAAGATAATGAAAAAATGCCATGGAGAGCCCTACTCCTTGTTATGGCCAAGCAATTTCAACGATTGGTGAATCCTA
>LOEW01000257.1 GCA_001516045.1 Desulfosporosinus sp. BRH_c37 | reverse complement strand
ATACGACAGTCCAATCGAACGTACCAGTCCAGGTTATTGGTCTCACTGGGGTAACGTCCATCGCAAGAGGGGACCACTCAGGTTACGCAATAAAATCAGACGGAACAGTATGGTCATGGGGGAATAACAGCAACGGACAACTTGGTAACAATTCTGACATTGATTCCCACATACCAGTACAAGTATATAATTTTAGTGGAATAGCAATACCCTCGTCACCAACGGTATTACAAGTTTCAAATATAGCAACAAATTTTATTGAATTATCATGGTCAACTAGTAGTGGAGCTACGGGTTATCATGTTAAAAGGGCAACGGCTACAGGGGGACCATATACTACGATTTCAGCAAGCGTTACAACGCCAAATTATATCGATACTACCGTTACGAACGGAACAACGTATTACTATGTAGTGACTGCCGTTAGCACTAATGGGGAAAGTGGCAACTCAAATGAAGTAAATGCGACGCCAACAGAAGCAGTAACTCCACCCGTTGCAACAGGTAATAAAGCAATACTCGAAATCACTATGACAACTGGATCAATTAAAGAATTTGACTTGACAGCAGAGGAACTTCAAGATTTCATTACTTGGTACGATGGAAGATCAAACGGAGCAGCCAAGGCATATTATATCTTTACAAAAAAGAACAATATCAAGCCTTTCTTAGACAGAAAAGAGTATATAGCATTCGATAAGATATCAAGCTTTGAAGTTAAGGATTACAACGAATAAAAGAATAAACCTAAAGAGCATTTGGATTCTAAGTGCTCTTTTTAGTTCGCTGTAGAACTATTATGTCTATCAAGCAGGGGGTACAGCAACGGCTATAACGCTAACAGGTGTGGTACTAGAGGATGGGCATCCTTAAACTTTTATAGCTTTGCCACCAATAATGCCGCCACGACAACTATTAATATCAGGCCCTTGTATAAACCTGGTGGAATTGTTGCCCCAAATTTAGTTGCTGGTAAAGCACCTTATTGAGGCTGGTCGGAAATATCCCCAAATATGTATACTTGCACGGTTAGCAGTGGGACTTAGGGTGACGATCAAAGAACTAATCGAAGAAGAGATGATGGGGTTTACTGCTTGTAATAGTCTTATGTCGGATATGTAGAAATTTACTAGGGTATTTGAAAGGTAGGCTGCTAGACTAAGTCCTATTGTAGTTCAAGACTTAATTGATACCTTTAATAGTTTAGTTGATGATGTTGATATATTAGGCTTATCAGAATTGCAAAATTCACTTGTCAGTTTATACAAGCCCATAGATCATATTTGCAGAAGGCCCATATTAATGATCAAGTAACTGATGACTCATTAGAGGTACCATGGCAAAGCTTCGTACGCAGTTTAGAAAGGAAGAAGTAAAACCTATTTTACTTAAAGCAGAGATCGGTTAAAGAGTAAAAATTGGAAATATACAAAATTTGTCTGTTTAAGGTTAAGAATTTAAGTATGAATGCAGCAACATAAAAATCCTACCACCCCCATCTCTGTCCTAGCCAACTTCGACCTAAACGGCACACCACACCTCTCCTTACCCACGCAAACCTTATTATCCCCAAAACTTTCCTCTACTAATTCGCCTGCATCTGCGTTATAATAAGAACAAACGTTCTTATTAGGGGCGAATATATGTATGGAAATAATAGCGGAACCGATTGAAATGGTCGCATGGTTTGATCTAAATGGAAAACCTCACCCAATACGATTCCGCCATAAGGGGTCTGTCGTCAAGGTTCACCAGGTCATCCACACAACGGAAGAAAAGCTCGCCGGCAATAGAATGCTAATCTTCCGCTGCCAAAGCGAGATCGAGGGAGAACTGAAGCCGTTCGAGCTTAAGTATGAACTTGGTATCTGCAAGTGGTACCTTTGGAAGATGTAAAAAGAGGAGAGCCTGCCCAGACTCTCCTCTTGAAAAGGATGTGATACCATGGCTGTTACCACAAGACATATTATTGCGAATTATCCGAAAAGGTTACGAACTCATCTGATTCTCATTGGAAACGAGGGGAGTATTTTTTGTATTTGAGCAGGTCTCCCCCTACAGCTGGGTGGGATTAGAACTCACGACCATCTATATTCTTTTGTGTGCCAGTTGGATTGGAGAGGTTAGGGTCCTTGCTTTTAGGTAGGGGTCTTTTGTTTTATCGGACAATTTTCCCCTTACTTTGCGAGAGAATTGTGAGATGATTAGGGCTATCGAATGATAGATAGTTCTTAGGTGGAGCAGTATGTTTTCAATATTTAAAAAGGAACATTGGTCTTGAGCATTAGTCTTTTGAGAAATGGGGTGCTTTTAAATGAAAAAACAGAAAGATGATTTTTTATATGATGTAGCTATTTCATTTGCAGGTGAGGAAAGACATATAGCAGAAGAAATTGCAACAAAACTAATTTCAGAAAAAGTAAAAGTCTATTATGATATTTTCTTTGAAGCTGAATTATTTGGTTCAGTTTTACCTGATAAATTCCTTAGTGTCTTTTCTGTGGAATCGAGGTATTGCCTGATACTTATTACGAAAAATTATATTAATAAAAAGTGGACGGATTATGAAAGACAGAGTGCTTTATCTCGGCAAATTGCTCAACATGGAGATTACATATTACCAGTTATCTTTAAAAATGGTTTATTGTTACCAGGTTTACCAGACGTTATTGGTTACGTTAAATTTAGTTCAACGGAAAAAATTGTAGACTTAATAGTTCAAAAATTGTTCGGTGTAGAGTCCGATGAAAAAAAGAAAATGGAACAACAATTAAAAAATCTATTATCTGAGATAAATGAGTTAAATACTATAATCAATTATCATGCATATGATCAAGGTTATAGCCCTGATGATGATCCCGAGGATGACGAACGAGGTTATTGTGGAGATTTAGAAAGTGAGTTTGATTCTTTATTAAGGAAGTACAGAGAAAAATATGGGAAGAACCCAAGATGGTATAATAGTTAAAAAGGCTAAAGCAACAAGGAGCACTCACCAATGAAAATACTAATGGCCTTGATCTCAGCCCTGGCACACTTCGAAACCGACGGAACGCCCCATCCAATACGCTTCATGCTCGCTGGCGAAGAGATCAAGATCGAGCACCGTCGTCTCAATGACCGAGGAAAAGCTCGCCGGTAATCGAATGCTGATCTTCCGCTGCCAGAGCGAGATCAACGGAGAGCTGAAGCCGTTTGAGCTTAAGTTCGAATTGGGTACCTGCAAATGGTTTCTGTGGAAGATGTAGAAGGCATAATAAGCCAGATCTAGGGCATGGTAGTAATCAACACACAACCTTTCACTCGCCCTCATCGGCAAAAGATGGGGGCCTTTTTGTGTCTTTTTTACCTGTACATTGCAGAATCGATACACAAATCGATACCCGAATCGTTACGTCAAGGATTTGAGCAACGATTCAAGCACCTCAAAACCCTCAAACGCCTACTCCCCAAGGCTCGAAGCCCTGTACGCATCGGAGGAAAAACCGAGCTTAAAATCTCGAACTATATACCCTTTTTGTTGTTTTACCGTGGCGATTTCCCACAGGTCATGGCCAAAAATAAACTCCCTAGCGCGGCCCGTCAGGAGCCGGTGCGAAGGGGGTAATGGTTGTTATTTCATTGATTCCTTAGACTTTTTTATCTCATGGACAGCCTTCTCGATCTCCCTCACCGACTCATCAGCCTTGCGTTTGCCTGCTCTACACCTTCCGAACAGCTACCATAATGATGTAATAGAAGACACATTATATTCAGCAATAACACCTTCGCTAAAGGCTGTAAATTAATTCTTGATCCCATAATAAATCCTTATTAAAAAAACCATGTGCCGTTGCAACCTGATTTTTACATTGTTGCAATGGGTTTTTTCTTTTTCTTTGGTCTCAAGTGGTTATCTATTTTAGAGGCCGCTTTTTCTTTTAGTTTTCTTCGAACCCGAGTATAGATTTTAGTCGTCCGTATGTCGGTGTGACCGAGTAGCTCTTGAATGACTCTTAGATCCTCACCTTCTTCCAGAAGTATCGTAGCAAAAGTGTGTCGAAGAGCATAAAGTTTAACATGAGGGATACCGCATTTGATTAAGCATGCCTGAAATGAGCGATAGAAGTTTCGGTATTCCACTGGACCACCTGTGGCATTCGCAAAAACATAACCTTTGTCAATGTAACTTTCACTCGCTAGGTGTTTTTCTTTACTTTGCAGCATTCTGTGAAGCCTAAGTGCCGCAGTAACCCTTCCGGCTAAAGCTAGAGATCTCTTGCTCTTTTTTGTTTTAGTACTCTGATTTATGACCTTTGTTTTAGTTTTAGTATCAGGATCATCATTTAATACCCTGGTTCGGGTTTCCCTTACCTCAACGTTCCTAGTTCTGAGATCGAGCAGTGGCCATTTTAAGGCTACCATTTCTCCCGGCCTCATTCCGGATCCGATTAAGAGATAGAACCCGGCAAAGTATCGATATTCCATTATTGCTTCTAAGAAAGTATCTAACTGCTCGTTAGTTAGAGTCTGAGTTTCTTCTGGATCCATGGCTGGAAGATTTAGATTTTTAGCATCTGATGGGTTCGAATACATCTTTTGTTGTCTTTTTGCTGTCTCTAATACACTGTGGAGGATTCGGTGAGCTTTAATTACTGTAGCCGGAGATAAAAATACCGGGAAGTCTTCCGTGCTAATATCATAAAAATCAATAATATCTTTTATCATTCTAAGATTTGGCCTGGTTATATTTTTTTCCCAGTCGCGATAGGTTTGCAAATCAATATTGAGAGCATCTGCTACTTGTGATTGGTCTATTTTACTTTCCTTCCTTAGCTTTATTAATGATTTAGCGATTTTACCGTCTTTTCTTGGTTCTTTCTCCATAGCGCTTATGAACGATTGAATCTTAGAAGGGTCTTTTTCTAGGTCAGATAAAGTGTAATGGCCTAGGGATGGGAAAATATGATTTCTTAAAATAGTCTCGTAACCGCGCCATGTATTTTCCTTTATTCGGGAAGTGCTTCTCCATATTGTAGTCCATTCATCAAGAGTGGTTTTCGATGGATTGACAAATGTTTTCTTATTGTGGCGATCTAAGGCTTCTGCGATCTGGTCAGCCACTTCTTTTCTGGTGTTTCCATGAAAAGGAGGGCGGATCAGCTTTCCAGTCTCAGGGTCTCTACCAAGAGTGATCTGCCCTTTCCACCGGCCGTTTTCTTCCTGGTATATCGTTCCTTCGCCGTTACCTCTCTTCTTTTTCTTTTTGGGCATTCTGTCACTCTCCCGGCTCTGAATTTTCCGAATTTGTAAATGGCATCGAATTAAGCCTTGGCAACAAAATCTTGCGCTTTCACCAATATATTGAAAACGTATCAAAGTTCTATTGTTATAAACGCAGATTGCATAGCAATATTAACAAATCCCAACACTTTACTTTTAAGACTGTCTATCGAAAACCATTTTCAGTAGACCGAGTTTACGATACATAAACCATTCAGTAACATCAAAGTGTTCTGCTAATTCAAAGCAGCTGCAGTAGCCTGCTTCTAATGCCTTAAAAAGTTCACCGTCGGGAATAAGGTAGTCTGTAGCCCATTGAGCAGCTTTCCTTTCATCTTGGGCCTCCATGGTCTGTAAATTGGCTGAAGTATGTACCGAGAGAAGGTTCGTGCGTGCAGCTGTGTAAAAGTGGCCTATCTCTTCAGCTAATACGCACTTGTGTAACCGGTGCGTGTGAAGGAGCTGTTTGTCCAGGACAATTATTGGGCCTAGCTTGTGATCGTAAAGGTAAAGACCGTGAATATTCTCTGGTAACTGCGAAAAGTCCTTATACCTCACTTTGATATTTTCTTTATTTACAATATCCCAAAGTCTTTTCAAGATGTCACCCACAGTCAAAATATACTACATAATGTCGAATATATAAGAAGAAAACTACCTTTCCCGCCTGGGTGGTAGTTTCACTTTTTTCCAACTCTATCTAATTCTTCTTTGATGATTTCTTGAACGAATCGCTTTAGCTCCGGGGATGGCTCTTTTCCATATCCATCCTCGTTATTAGCGGCAATTCTGAAATCTAATTCGATTTCTTCATCATTTTTAGGATTTTGAGATATTTTTTGTGGTAATCCTGATTCACTAGTTCTATCCAAAAGATAGTCTGTACTCACTTCAAAGAAATCCGCTAGTTTACCTAGCGTAGTAAAGTCAGGCTCGCGCTTGCTTAATTCGTAAAGTGAAAGTGCAGATCGCGACATATTAACCATCTGTGCTAATTGCTCCTGAGTTAAACCTTTTTTTTGACGTAAGGCGATTAGCCTTTGAGAGAATCCCATAATAAGCACCTTCCTTAGCTAGATATTACTCTACAAAAAGTAGCATTACAATATTATGCTTCAAAATGTAGAGTAGTATTCCCAAACCTATTGACAGCTTCATAATGTAGCATTACAATAGAATTAAATGATACACTTTGAAGCAAAGGGTGGTGTAGATGCGACGAGAACTAATTAATCTCAGAGATAAAGCTAGGCTAACTCAAGAGACTGTAGCAGCCAAACTAGGCATATCGAGAAGTTCTTATGGACATATCGAGACTGGGGCAAGAAACCCTACCTATTTTCAGGCTAAAAAAATAGCTAAACTATTCGGAGTTTTGGTGGAGGATATTTTTTTTGAGTGCGATAGCTTCAGAATGAAGCAATATCTGGACAAAAACTAGATGTGGGAAAAGGAAAGTTTGTTGTGTTAAATACTCCGATAAAGATTCTTGCTGCAGAGTCGGTTGAATTATTGGAGAAACATGTAATAGCTTTCTCTCTAAGGAAGATATTGAATTATAACAATTGGATTACGAAACCGGCGGTTATGAAAAGACATACTTTGTAGCGATTTTGTACCATGAAAAGAACGAGTCTGGGAGTAAACGTAAACCCTGGCGCGACAAGATAGTTAGCGCGAGCAAATAGTCCCTTATGTTGCTAAAAGATTATCGAACTGGTCCGGAAATGAACTAAACAAATACTAAAGCAAGGAGGAATATTTTTCTATGGAACAGCTTGTAGAAATCCCGTCAAATTCGGAAGTATTACTATCTGCAAAAGAGGCAGCTCAAGAGTTCGGTATAGGAAGAGATAGACTTTACCAATTGGCGCACACCGTATCAGTGACCGGGTTTCCTGCACTTTGGTTTGGACCTAAAACCGTAAAATTTCCCAAGCAAGCCTTAAAGGACTGGCTAGGCAGCGAACGGGGCAGGCAGGCCTTATATAGAGCAATGAAAGGAAAATAAAGCTAAGATCAATAGTAATTAGTAATATTTTACCATGAAACGGGAATGCTTCCTACCTTTTTGAATCAGACAAAAGGATGGAGGGGGCTAGAATGAAAAAAAACTGAATATAAGGGTCTTGGTTAAAACCGTACCCCACCCCAATCCTCAAGAAGCAATTGACTTGATTGCCAATATCTTGGTCAATAAGCTTTTAAAAGATAAAAACGATGGGAGGGAACTTCGATGTACCAAGCGCAAGCGCCAAATAACAAGGTCATTAGGGGAAAAGCCATAATAAAAGCTACATAATTCGCCCGCCTGATGAGCGTCAATACGCCTTGGGTCCGCTGGGTACGGATCGAAACCTCCATCCGGGAGGTCGCGGGAACCCAATTAGCCGCAACTTAATAAGTCAGTAGAGGTTCGGTAAAGCCGGACGGAAGGGTGTGGGCGAAGCTATGTCCAAGGCAAATACAAAAAACGATGCTGTACAGAAAAATGTTGGACGTCCGGCGGGCAGAAAAAATAGCTCTATTCGAGCTGACCGGCTTGAGGTTATTCAAAAAGTTGCGGAAAAACTCATTACCGGTATGGCTTTAGCCTCGTCGTCAGAGTTAGCCAAAGTTATTTGGCCGGAGATAGTACAGGATAAAATGGCACTCAATGCTAAGTCCAAAACGGTTCGCCTATCACTACAAAACATTATCGAGAACCAGGAACTGGCAGCTGTGCCCCAGGGAGCTCTCCAGATAGCTCTCGCCAAAAGAGCCTGGCAAAAGGGGGATCTAGTGGATATTGAAAAAGAAAAGGAAGTAAAAGAGGCTGCCCGCCGATCACGGTTAGAGCTGCAAAAGAAGGAGTGGATGAGTCAGCCCATTCGTCTTATGGAGAGTCGGATTAAAGCAATGATCAAAGAATCGTTAGGAATTTATGTAGGGGAAGGGTTAGTACAACCAAGCCCCATGCCGAGCTTCGATGTTAAGGTGGCCGCCAATACCTTTACCAGAGAATCTATTCTGCGTGTGCTGGAACTTGAGTTAAAGATTCAACTACATACAGCGCTCCGGTATACCTGGAATGGGGAAGAGGCCTGGGAGTTTTTGATGAAGGCCAAGGAATTGATCAGGATTAAAAAGAAGCTCTACAAATCGATAGAACTCAGCAGGGAGGAAACAGATAGCCTGGCCCTCCTGGCCAATCAACTGCGGAAGGAAGTTGAACAAGCTTATGAGAAAATGAACGATAGAAAGGGTTGGGCTGATCCAGATCTCAATGCTTGTCAGCAGCATTCAAGCTATGATCAAAAGAACAAAGTAATGCAGTATCACACTGAACAAGTAGAATCCTGGGCTGCCGAAAGGTTACCGGCTGAAGTAGAAATAACCTCTGATACAAGATATCCTGACGCGGAAGAGCCCTGGACAAAAGAACCATTACAAAGCCAGGATTGTAGGTCAAATAGGCAATGTGTACCGATAAATGGCGAGATAATGAAACGAGATATTGCAAATGTAATATCAAGCAAATTGCTTCGACTTGCTGAGATCGACAAAGAAAAACCTAAAGATGATTTTGACTTTTATACTTCGGAAGATCTTGAATATTTGTGCATGTTTTATGAGCAAAAACTTGTTAAAAAAGTTGCAAAAGTATTGAGGAAAAGTGTTAGTTCTGTTATTAAAAAATATCGATGGCTGGTGAAGCTTCAGCTCATAGATTATTACAAAGAACGCTTTCGACAAAAAGAAAAAGCCCCGGACAAAGCCGAGGGCTAAAGAAAAATCTTAAACACATTATAACTCATCCTTGACAGTAAAACGCCTTAAACTTGAATATTCGAAGACCTTAACCCGCATGAATTGCGGGTTTTGTCATCCCAAGTCTGATTAATTATCTAAAAATGTAGGTCAAACTTTCCAGTTAAAATTACTAAATTTATGCTTTATTCATAAGGATTTTTTTGATATAATTGTGGGTAATATAGTGAGCGGTGGTGAGCTTATTGTTTCCTCAAATTGTATCCACAAAAAAGGCTGATGGTAAGACCTACAGATATCTTCATATCGTTGAATCCTACCGGGACGGTAAAACTGTGAAAAAACGCCGTATAGCCAGTTTGGGCAACATTGATGAGTATTCCGAAAAGGAAATTGAACAGATTATTCTTAAACTTAATTCGCTCCTACAAAACAGGGTCCTGGGTTCGCTCAATGACTTTGATCCTAAAGCTACCTTACATTTTGGCGTCCCCTACGTGGTTCAATTTTTGTGGGATCAATTCGGCTTAACCAAGGCGATTAATGATGCCCTAAAAGACCGCGAGGTATCGTTTGACGTTGCCGGTTACATACAAGCCATGGTTATGAATCGACTTATCGATCCCTCCAGCAAGATGCATCTATTTGATACGATCGAAGATCTTTATCTACCGGATGTTTCACACAAATGGCAACTCCAGCATTTCTATCGAACTCTCGATTATCTCATGGATATCAAGCCTCAACTTGAAAAATTCTTGTATCATCGGCTCACAGATTTATTCAACTTACAATTGTCCTTGGTGCTTTATGATTTAACAAGTACCCATGTTACAGGGCATCATTGCCCAATTGCAAAACATGGCCATACTCGCACCCATCGACCCGATCTCGAACAGGTGGAACTCGGATTGTTGGTGACACCGGAAGGTCTTCCGATCACTCATGAAGTGTTCTCTGGCGAAACGCCCGATAAAAATACCGTGCCGATGATCCTGAACCGTTTGAAAGAGGAATTCGCCGTAAAGCAATGTGTATTTGTTGGTGATCGTGGGATGGTGACGGACAAAAATATTATCGCATTAGCTCAAGCAGGATATCCCTATATTGTTGGGTATCATAAACGGGGACGGATCGTCAGTGATACTTTGCTGCAAACGTATACAGACATCCATACCTACGCAAAGTTAAAGGATAACCTGTCTTACCTAGAGGTGCCGACTGTTCAGGTAGAGGATGAGAACAAAGAAGCGCAAACAAGGTATATCTTGTGCTACAACCCAGTAAAAGCAGTTCATGACAAGGCGTTTCGAATGGCCGCCATGGATGAAGCTGAAAAGGCTCTTTCAGAATTACAACTACGAATGACTAAGCCTAAACGGGGAAGAAAACCCGATCCTAAAAACACCATGGTTAATGTTGCGGAAATCCTAACGAAAAAGGGTGTAAAAGCGTTCTTTGAGGTTGACTACGATGGTCAACATTTGACCTATCATCGTTATGAACCTGCCCTGGAAAAAGAAGCTTTGCGTGACGGTAAGTTTCTCGTCAAGACGAACACTAAGCTGCCAGCAGCGGAGGTTGTGCTTTCCTACAAAACCCTGATGAATGTTGAGCGTGCCTTTCGAGAAATTAAGAATTTTCTTGAAATTGGACCTTTGTATCACTGGAATTCCAAACGAGTTGAGGGTCATATTTTCATCTGTGTGTTAGCCTATCTGTTTGAACAAGAACTTCAGGTATTGTATCGCAGGCATTGGCAAACTGAATCCGACAAGGCTTTCAAAATTCCGGATGAGGCCGAACGGGCTAAAAAACAATTGGAGTTAAAGGATCGCTGGTTCACCGGAGAAAGTATCATCAAACAATTATCACGTTGGCACGCTTTGAAGGGCGAGTTTTTGGATAAAAAATTTCTCAGTGTACCACCTCCCTCGGCAATGGCCCAGCAAATGCTTTTCTTCGTTGGGATTCCATTGCCCGCTAAGATCATTCATTTGGACTAATCATTAAAACTAATACTCACATTCATTAATTTAGCCCCGCCATTAGCGGGGCTAAATTAATGTGTAGTGCAAACTTGTACCCACAAACCCTTGCTGCTCCTGGGGCACTGTCAAGGATGAGTTATAACGGATAGGATATAAAAAAAGAGTCCAACAAATTAATTTATTGCACATAGCCATTCATGAACAAAATCAGAGTTAGAATTGTAAGATTCAGACACTAAGTTCATATCAATACAAACGTCAAGTTAATTCTTGGCGTTTTTTTATTTTCAATAACTGGGAGGTGACCCTATGAAAGAAAAAACTCTAGCGGTCCTATTCGGAGGCATTGGTGGATTTTCCACCGGTGCTGTCAGGGCCAAGGTCGAATATGGCGGTCAAGTTTACAAATACAGATTACTTGCGTCTATTGACTGCGACTTTATAGCTTGCCAAAATCATGATCTCATTACTGGACAATCAACTTCTAAAGTAATGGATCTGTTCAGTAGAGAGCAATACATTAGTTTTCATAGCCGAGAGCCGTCAAAAGACTGGCAGGAAGTTACTCCTTGGGATCTATGGGTGGCCTTTGGGTATCAAGTCCCCAATAAAATATTTCTCAGCCCTCCGTGCAAGGGCTTTTCTGGACTATTGCCGGCAAAATCAGCCGAAACAGAGAAATATCAGGCATTGAATTTACTTACGCTGCGAGGACTTGAATTAACGCTAAGGGCATGTGATGTTTACGGTGGAAAACTACCTGAGATAATTCATTTTGAAAACGTTCCCCGCATTACGAGCAGAGGTAAAAGTATTCTAGCCGCAATTAAAAATCTACTCAAAAAATACGGTTACGCAGTTGATCTGAACCCAAGTCACAATCTTGGCGAAGTAGGAGGGATGGGTCAAAATCGGATTCGTTTCCAAATCATGGCCAGACAAGAAAAAAAGATACCCAACTTCATATATCTTCCCCCGAAAAAGCCATTAAAGACAATCGGGGATGTCATCGGGCCTTTGCCTTCACCTGGAGATACTGCTACTTGCGGATGGCTGCACCGTCTACCACAGTTGCAGTGGAAAACATGGGTAAGACTAGCACTCATTCGTGCCGGTGGTGACTGGCGCGACCTTAACGCATTAGAATGGCAGAACTATGGGATAAGCTATGTTCCGCGTGGAGGTGGAGCATACGGTGTTCAGTCATGGAAAAGACCTTCCAGAACTATTACAGCTAGGGCAAAGGTTAATGGAAGCAGTGGATGTGCTGCCATAGCTGATCCCAGGACAAATTATAAAAAGGATACTCACGCATCCATATATCGAGTTTGCTGTTTTGATCAGGTAGGGCCAACCATAACAGGAGCAATCGGTCCTACTAATGGCTGTATTAGTATTAGTGACCCGAGATTGAAGCAAAGAAATGGTAGACATCCTGGAGTATATAAAGTGGTTAGATTAGATGAGTCATCTCCATGCATTACAGGAACTCGGTTTGGTAGCGGGGCATTAGCTGTTGCCGATCCAAGAATTTCTCAACGCCTGGGTAGATATACAGACAAATATCGAATCCAACAGTGGAAAAAAACAGGGAATACGGTAACAGGTGTGACAGATATCCAGAGTGGAGCTCAGGTCATTGCTGATCCTCGTCTTAGCTGCACTCCTCGATCCGGCTCCTATGGTGTTGAAACTTGGAACCGAACTTCAAAAACTGTGACAGGAAGTGGAGATATTCATTCCGGTACAGCTGCCGTCGCTGATCCCAGACTACCTAAGGATACAGATCGGGGAGTTTGGCTTATTATCTCAGAAGATGGAACCTGGCACAGACCTTTGACAACCTTTGAACTAGCTATGCTGCAATCTTTCTCAACCCATTTGCCTGACGGAAGATCCTTTCAGATTGAAGGGTGTTCCGATGCCAAGGCCCGTGAATATATCGGGAATGCTTACCCTCCAGACGCTGCGGAGGCGGTGTGTATATCAACGCTCTTGGCTTTGGCAAAAGCTGATGAGAAAGTAGAGTTTGAACTGAGTATGGATTTGATTTGGGTTAGACCGGAGACTCAAGACGGTAAAGAGAAAACTGTTATAGCCTAATGAGACCTAAACTTACTTCCAGATTCTTTGCTCCGGAGCAAAAGCCAGCAGAAGTTGACAGATCATCGAACAGGCTTTGATAATGTACTTTAAACAGGAGCCAGATTATGAGAAAGAATAATGCTATCTATGTGAAACAGGAGAGATAACATTGCAGAATAAATTTCAAACCTATGTACAGATGCTTGAGCAGACGACTGCACAGATCACAAGGAGTCACCAAAGCTGGACATCATTTCTCACAACTGCCGCAAGATTATACAAATACTCCTACCCCGAACAGCTTATGATTTACGCCCAGCGCCCGGATGCTACAGCCTGCGCGGAATACGACCAGTGGAATAAAATTATGCGCCGATGGGTTAAGCGCGGCTCCAAGGGGATTGCTCTAATTGACGCTTCCGGCGATAATCTGCGCCTACGCTATGTTTTTGATGTTGCCGACACAGCTGGACGGGAAAATTCTCGCAACCCTTTCCAGTGGGAACTAAAGCCGGAGAATGAAGCTCCGATATTGAAAACGCTTAATAACTCCTATGACATTGACAGTAGCAGAGGTCTTGTTGAACACCTTCAGAATGTCGCCGTAAAGTTGGCTGATGAGTATTTTACGGACCATCACCGCGATATCCTCTCCACAATTGACGGCAGCTTTTTGGAGGGCTATGATGAGTTTAACGTAGGAATAGCCTTTCGGGAAGCGGCTACTGTCAGCATTTCTTACATGCTTTTGTCACGCTGTGGAATGAAACCGGAAGACTATTTAGATCGGGAAAATTTCTCAAAGGTTATAAATTTTAATACCACCGAAACAGTCACCGCACTGGGAAAAGTGGTAAGCGAAGTTTCCCAGCGGGTGTTGCGGCAAATCGAAGTTAGCATTAAAGATTATGAACGTGAAAGGGGTAAGGAAAATGAACGAATTAGCGTACAGCAAGAAAGGAGATTATCTGATTCCCGACCTGACCATACCAGAACAGGATCAGTCGATAAGCAAATACGGGCGCATGAGGAAGAATTATCTCGAGAAGCATCGCCCGATATTATACAATTCCCTGTTAATGCAAGGGAAGCTGTATCCCCACTTGTTGGAAATCGATCAGACGGGGAACAGGCGGCTGGAGCAGTTGATGAAAGATCTTCTAGTAAAACAACCCGCACCGGACAAGGCGAGAGAGCAGATGGCGTGGGTAGGTCACATGAACAACCTCAAAGCCCAAGCGGAGGAAATGATCTTCGCGGAATTAATTTACAATTAACGCTGGAAACGCTGCCTGAATCGGGTGGCGTTTTGCTGTATTCTGAGTCTGAACAGCCGATACCGGAAAACTACCGCATCACTGATGATCATTTAGGCGAGGGCGGCGCTAAGGCTAAGTATGGGTATAATATCGCTGCTATCCGCACTCTACAAACTATTGAAAACGAAAACCGCCTTGCCACGCCTGACGAACATGAGATTTTGGCGTGTTATGTTGGCTGGGGCGGTATTTCGGGAGTTTTTGATACAGAAAACAACTCATGGACAAAGGAGTACGCGGAGCTAAAGGGCTTGCTTGCGGAGGATGAATATGCCTTTGCACGGGCTTCCACCCTCAATGCCCACTACACCAGCCCCACGGTCATCAAGGCTATCTATAAGACCGTGGAGCGCATGGGCTTTTCCAGTGGCAACATTCTTGAACCGGCCTGTGGCGTGGGCAATTTCTTTGGCCTGTTGCCGGAGAGTATGAAAGAAAGCAAGCTCTACGGCGTGGAGCTGGACAGCATCACCGGCCGCATTGCAAAGCAGCTTTATCCTAATGCGGACATTACAGTGACTGGCTTTGAAAAGACGGTCTTGTCGGACAGCTTTTTTGATCTTGCCATTGGCAACGTTCCGTTCGGTCAGTACAAAATTGCAGACAAGCGTTATGAAAAGCACAATTTCTTAGTACATGATTATTTCTTTGCTAAGGCGCTTGATCAGGTGCGTCCTGGCGGTATCGTTGCGTTCATCACTTCCAAAGGTACGTTGGATAAAAAAAGCACCGAAGTACGCCGTTACCTTGCCCAGCGCGCCGAGCTGTTAGGTGCTGTACGCCTGCCGAACAATGCCTTTCTCAAAAACGCCGGAACCGAAGTCACCAGCGACATCCTGTTTCTGCAAAAGCGGGACCGCCCCATCGACATAGAACCAGATTGGGTGCATTTAGGGCAAACCGAGGACAGCATACCTCTCAACAGCTATTTTGTGGAGCATCCAGAAATGGTACTGGGAATAATGGCTTTTGATGACAGCATGTATGGAAATAAGTCAGAAACTACCTGTATTCCTTTCGAGGGGGCTGACCTTGCCGAACAGCTCAAAGCCGCCCTTTCCCATATTGAGGGGCAGATCACTAAAACGGAACTGCCTGACATCGGGGAACAAGTGGATACCTCTATTCCGGCAGATCCTACCGTTAAAAATTTCTCGTACACACTTGTGGACGGCGAGGTGTACTATCGCGAAAACTCCCGCATGGATAAGCCGGAGCTGTCGGGGGCCGCTAAGGAACGCATTACAGGGCTGATCGGTCTGCGGGACTGCGTTCATACCCTGATGGATTATCAGCTTGAAGATTATTCCGATGCCGACATTCGAGGGAAACAAGCTGATCTGAACAGGCTCTACGATACCTTTACTGCGAAGTACGACCTAATCAACAGCCGTGTAAATAGCCTTGCCTTTGCTGACGATTCCGCATACTATTTGCTCTGCTCTCTGGAGGTGCTAGACGAAAACGGGGAGCTTGAGCGCAAGGCCGATATGTTTTCCAAGCGAACCATCAAGCAGCAACGCATCGTGACCTCCGTGGACACGGCCAGCGAAGCGTTGGCAGTTTCCATGGGGGAGCGCGGTTGTGTTGATATGGATTTTATGTCGTCCCTCATGGGCCATACCGGTGAAATTGAACAAATTACTGAAGCACTGAAAGGTGTTATTTTCAAAGAACCCGGTTCCGGAGACGATTTGAGCACCGGCTGGCAAACAGCAGATGAATATTTGTCGGGAAATGTGCGCTACAAGCTGGCCGTTGCCCGGCAGTATGCAGAAAAACAGCCGGAGATTTATGCTGGAAATGTCGCCGCTTTGGAAGCCGCACAGCCCAAAGACCTTGAGGCTTCTGAAATTGATGTTCGGCTTGGCTCCACATGGATTGATAAGGATTATGTGCAGGAGTTCATGTATGAGTTGCTGCAAACCCCGCACTATTTGCGGGATAACATCGAGGTCAAATACTTCCCCTACACCGCTGAGTGGAACATCACCGGCAAAAGCACTGTGGCCTATAACAATATCATGGCCTATGTTACCTATGGCACAGACCGCGCCAACGCCTACAAAATCATAGAGGACACGCTTAATCTGCGGGATATGCGTATTTATGATACTGTCACCGATCCGGACGGTAGGGAGCGCCGTGTAATTAACAAAAAGGATACTACTCTTGCCCAGCAAAAGCAGCAGACGATCAAGGACGCCTTCCGTGACTGGATATGGAGAGATACCGACAGGCGCCAAACCTTGGTATGGCAATATAACGAGCAGTTCAATTCCACACGCCCACGCGAATATGACGGAAGCCACATCACGTTTTCAGGCATCAACCCGGAAATCACCCTGCGCACCCATCAGCTCAACGCTATCGCACACATTCTGTATGGAGGAAACACCCTGTTAGCACACGAAGTGGGCGCGGGCAAGACCTTTGAAATGGTTGGGGCGGCGATGGAGGCAAAGCGGCTGGGACTTTGCCAAAAGAGCCTGTTCGCCGTTCCTAATCACTTGACCGAGCAATGGGCTTCCGAGTTTCTGCGGCTGTACCCCTCTGCAAATATTCTGGTTGCTAGCAAAAAGGATTTTGAAAAAAGTAACCGCAAAAAGTTCTGCGCCCGTATTGCCACCGGTGATTACGATGCTGTTATTATGGGCCATTCGCAATTTGAGCGTATCCCCATCAGCACCGAACGACAGGAACGTCTTTTACATGAACAAATAGACGAGATTACTGAGGGAATTGATGAGTTAAAAAGAAATCACGGAGAGCGATTCACCATTAAGCAGCTTGAAAGGACCAGGAAATCGCTGGAAGCACGACTGGAAAAGCTCAATAAAACCGATCGCAAGGACGATGTTGTGACGTTTGAGCAGTTGGGTGTTGACCGCTTGTATGTTGACGAAGCGCATAGCTTCAAGAACCTTTTTCTTTACACTAAAATGCGCAATGTAGCTGGACTTTCCCAAACTGAAGCACAGAAATCCAGCGATATGTTTCTCAAATGCCAGTACATCGACGAGCTAACCGATGGTAAAGGCATTATCTTTGCCACAGGTACGCCGGTAAGTAATTCCATGACCGAGCTATACACCATGATGCGCTATTTGCAATATTCTACGCTCCAGCGACAGGGCCTTTCCCACTTCGACTGTTGGGCTTCTACCTTTGGTGAAACTGTAACCGCCATTGAGCTTACGCCGGAGGGAACTGGTTACCGAGCAAGAACACGCTTTGCCAAGTTCTTCAACCTCCCTGAGCTTATGACCCTGTTCAAAGAAGTAGCTGATATCAAGACAACTGATCAGCTTAAACTGCCTATTCCCAAAGCAAACTATCACACCGTCGTGATGAAACCCACCGAGCATCAAAAGGACATGGTTCAGGAACTTTCCGAACGGGCTGCCGCCGTTCACGGCGGCAGCATTGACCCAAGTACGGACAATATGCTAAAAATAACCGGCGATGGACGTAAGCTGGGGCTTGACCAGCGCATTATCAACCCTCTACTGCCCGATGACCCCGACAGCAAGGTAAATGCCTGTGTAAACAATATCCTCCGTATTTGGCAGGACGGGCAGGCAGAACGGCTTACACAGCTTGTGTTTTGCGATATTTCCACCCCGAAGAATGACGGCCAATTTAATGTCTATGAGGATATTCGTGCTAAGCTCATCGCAGGGGGGATCCCCGAACAGGAAATAACCTTTATCCACGACGCCAACACCGAAGTTCGAAAAAAGGAACTGTTTGCCAGGGTGCGCAGCGGTCAGGTGCGCATCCTCATGGGCAGCACTTCTAAGATGGGCGCGGGAACCAATGTCCAAGATCGGCTCATTGCTCTGCACGACCTCGACTGTCCGTGGCGACCCGGTGATCTGGCACAGCGCGGCGGGCGTATCGTTCGGCAGGGAAACAAAAACCCCGAAGTGGATATTTATCGTTATGTCACAGAGGGTACATTTGACAGCTATCTCTATCAAACCGTGGAAAACAAGCAGCGTTTCATCAGTCAGATTATGACATCAAAATCGCCTGTGCGTTCCTGTGAAGATATGGACGAAACGGCGCTTTCCTATGCGGAAATCAAAGCGCTGTGCGCTGGAAACCCGAAGATAAAGGAAAAGATGGATTTAGATATTGAGGTAGCGCGGCTGCGCTTGCTCAAGGCTGACCAGCAGAGTCAGCAATACCGGATGGAAGATAAATTGCTTAAATACTTTCCTGAAAACATTGAGCGAAACAAAGGGTATATCAGAGGCTTTGAGGATGATATGGCGCTTCTTGCAGTCAATACGCCGGATAAGGTAGATGCTTTTCCGGTAATGGAGATCCATGGGATGAAATTCACCGAGAAAGGCAAGGCAGGAGCCGCCCTGTTGCTTGCTTGTAAGGAGGTTAAAAACCGTGAGCCAGTGGTAATCGGCAGCTACCAGGGTTTTGCCATGTACCTGACCGTTGTTGAGCGAGAATACAAGCTATCCTTAAAGGGTGCTATGACCCACAATGTCGAGCTAGGTACGGATGCCTATGGTAATCTTACTCGTATTGACAATGCTCTTGCGGGAATGGGCAGTCGCTTGAAATCTGTACGGGCGCAACTTGACAACCTTTATCTTCAAGTGGAAAACGCTAAACTGGAGATAGGAAAACCTTTTCTGCAGGAACAGGAATTGCAGCAAAAAAGCGCCCGGCTTGCAGAACTGAATCTGGAAATTAATGAAGATGTTAACCAGATCCAAAAGGAAGAAAATGATGAGAATGAATGGGAACAGGAATTGTAAGGCGTAGAGAAGTTCGAGCCTTTATTTAGCCAACGAAAGGAGGAAAGCGATGAGCAGAACTGGAAAGATAAACACTCAAGAAAATCAGAAATAAGTTTCTTAAACTTATCACGCTTTACCGTAACGTCTAAAGGGTTGATACCATAAGTAAGCCTCTCAGTAATATTGAACTGGGGGGCTTTTTGAGCGCAGAGTGTCTGCCTATCAGGGCAGGTAATGCGGCATGCCGGTCACAAGCCCGGCATAAACGCTTCTTTAAAGAAAGGAACGATGATGTAAATGAGTCAATGCGAAATTATTGCAATAGCCAACCAAAAAGGAGGCGTAGGCAAAACTACCACAACCATCAATCTTGGTTATTCCCTAGCCGAGAGGGGGAAAAGAGTTCTACTTGTTGACTGCGATCCCCAGTCCAATCTCACCATGAGTTTTGGCATCGACCGACCAGACGAGCTTCCCATAACGCTCTATCACCTTATGACAGATATCATCGAAGAGAAAGAACTGCCTCAGAGAAGTGATTACATTCTTTCCTTCAATAACCTCGATATCCTGCCTTGTAGCATCGAATTAGCAGCTGTCGAGGTCAATCTAGTTACTGCCATGAGCCGAGAGATTACCTTAAAGGCCATCCTTGATCAACTTAGACCCTACTATGATCACATTATCATCGACTGCATGCCCTCATTAGGCATGCTAACGATTAACGCCCTGGCTGCCTGTGACCGGGTCCTGATTCCCGCAGCTCCCCAATATCTATCAGCGAAAGGACTGGAACTACTCCTGAAAAATATTATCCGAGTTAAACGCCGCATCAACCCTAGTATCGAGATTGATGGTATTCTCATAACAATGTTTACTGAAAGGACAAAACTAAGCAAAGAAATCGTCAACCTCATCAATGAGTCCTACGGCAACCATATCAAAATCTACGAAAATAAAATTCCCGTGTCAGTCAAAGTGGGCGAAGCCGTTCTTAATTACAAGAGCATTGTGGAATTTGATCCTAAAGGCAAAGTTGCTGTAGCCTACAAAAATTTTGTAAAGGAGTACTCGGATGAGTGAAAGAAAGCTCTTATCTCTTGAAGATATGTTTGGTGGTCCGATTAAAGAAACACCTATAGAAAGGAATAAGGAAGCGATCACTGAATTAGAGATTTGCAACCTTGTCCCTTTTGAAAATCATCCATTTAAACTTTATGCTGGCGAACGATTAGACAATATGGTAGAGAGTATCAAAGAAAACGGTGTTATTCAACCCATTGTAGTTAGGCTAATTGCTGACAATAAATTTGAGATTTTAGCAGGGCACAACCGTGTTAATGCCTCTCGATTAGCCGGGCTTACCAAAATCAGAGCAGACATACGGGAAAATGTCAGTGATGATGAAGCCGCCTTAATCGTTACTATTTCCAATTTCGAACAGCGATCACCCTCGGATATGTTACCGTCAGAGTTAGCTAAATCCTTAAAAATGCAGCTTGAAGCAGCCAAGGCAACAGGAAAAAACCAAGAACTTTTAAACACACTAAAAACAGCCCTGAATCCGCATGAATACAGGGATTATGGTCAAGTGGCCCCAGTGGGGCCGCGAGGGATAAGTGCGGAAAAAGTAGCGGATAACAACAGGATGAGCCGAACCAATATCCAGCGGTATATTCGATTAAACTTTCTTATTGAGGGGTTACTGGATAGGGTGGATGAAGAAAAAATAGCGTTGCGTCCTGCGGTTTACCTATCTTATCTATCTAAAAACGAGCAGCAAATAATTGTAGATATTATTTCAATTAACAATTTCAAACTAGACATAGTTAAAGCGGAAAGAATGAGAGACCTATCGGAGCGAGGCAAATTAACAGGAGATAAGATCTATTCAATTCTTTCCGGTGAAGATGACAAAAAAACGAAAAAGCCAGCCGGAATTAAACTTAGACCTAAATTGGTAACGACATTTTTTAATGCTGGTCAGAAACCAGCAGAGATTGAGCAAATCATAGAGAGGGCACTAATTTTATATTTCGAACAAGAAAGGGGAACAAATCATGCCGACTGAAACTCAAGAACTTAAGCAATTTAAGGAACTACTCATCAAGATTACCGACCCAAACGAATCTGAAAAAGAAATTCTAAAACTATATCTTGAGCAATATGGGATAACAATTTTCGATCATCTTGACCTAGTGGATCTATCTGTACCCATACTGGAAAAACTTGATGCTATTCGCATTCTTATAACGGCAAGCAAGGAGGAGCTTCAGTGAATTCTCTTAATGACCAGTATTTGACTGAGCTTTTTCTGAATGGCTTGGCCGGACTTACCGGCCTTTCTTACGCTCACCTTAAAGAGTATGCTGAATCCAATTCTATTTTTAATATCGTTGATTATCCGGATCTAGTCCATCCGTCTCCTGAGCAGTTAGCGAAAATTGAACTGCTAAAAGAATTGATCAAAAGTTACAATGTGCTAAGGACTATAGAAGATTCAAGGTTGGTATTGAATAACTCTTCTGTCGTAGGTAAATATTTTATATCTTTTTTGGAGGGTAAAAGAGATAAGGAAGTGTTTATGGTTACCTTCCTAAATATAAAGCTCAAGGTAATTGAAACGACGGTAGTGAGTGAAGGGGATATCGATTCGGCTGCTGTTTATCCGAAAGATATTTTAAAGAGAGCGTTGGATTGCAGGTGTTCTTCAATTTTCTTAGCACATAATCATCCCAGCGGAGATCCAACACCAAGCAAAGAGGATATAGCTATAACGCAAAGGCTGGTTAACATTTTTGAACCGTTGGGAATTGGGGTTAATGATCATTTCATTGTAGGGGGGATGAGTTATTATTCCCTAAAAGAACATGGAGAGTCTTGCTTCAACAGCAAGGATACCGCTAATTATGAACCAATTTATTATTATCGCGATTCTTTGGCTGACGAACTTGAATTGGAGCCTTAAAGGCCAGTAGAAGCTTAAATGAACAATTGGTAACAATTGAACTCAATAATCTTAAGGCGCAAATACTGCGTCTTTTTTTAATACCGCAAATTCATTGAAAGGAGGTAAATCTGCATGGGAAAGCTTTTCACCGATGAGCAGATTGCTAAGGCTAACCAGATCAATATTCTCGAATACGCCCGTCAGGCTGGTCATCCCGTTGAGAAAATCACACCCAAAGAATACAAAATTCCTGGCTTTGGCGGTTTACGTATTGACGGTGCTGGTTGCAAATGGAACTGTTTTTCTGCTAATGCAGGTGGCGGGCCAATTCAATTTGTCATGTACACAGAGAAAAAAAGCTGGGTTGATGCTGTGAAACAACTACTGGGGCTAAGATCTAATCAAGATGATTTGCTATTTCGAGTTTCAAGGGATATTGAAAAAGGAAAAAAGGAAAAAGGAGAATTCATCTTACCAGAAAAGAATAGCACCTACAAGCACGTCTTTGCCTATCTGATTAATACACGAAAGATAGACAAGGATCTTGTTATTTCTATGGTCAAACAGAAAAAGATTTATGAAAACACCCATCGATCCTGTGTTTTCGTTGGCTATGATCAAGAAGGCATCTCCAGATATGCGTCGGTACGCAGCACGAATACTACCGGCAGCAGCTATCGCGGAGACGTCGCAAATTCCGATAAAGCCTTTGCTTTTAGTATCAAAGGATTGAGCAACACCATCCGAGTTTTTGAATCCCCTATTGATGCGTTGAGCTATACTTCATTCCTTAAGTTGTTTGGGTCAGAGAATAAGGATCACCTGTTGGCACTCGGCTGCCTAGGTGATGTATCGCTTGAACATTACTTAAAAGGCCATCCGGAAATCAATCGAATTATTTTTTGCCTAGATAATGATCAATGGGGGCACCAAGCTCTCGATCGGTGGATAGAAAAGTACAAACCGAATTACGCCGTAGCTCATCATTTCCCCAAGGGAAAAGATTGGAACGAGGATTTAGTTTCTTTTTTCAAAGAGATGGAGCAAAGGAGGGATGGACAAGAATTTGAAGAGGAGGCTGAGATGTGAGAGGAGGATGAAAAGGTAACGAACTAAAGCGGATTGAGGTTATTAGAGCTAATTAAGATATTCAACGGCGGCGAAGTAGATGCCAATCTCGACAGTGAATTTAAGGTGTTTGCTGAATATGAGGACAAGATAGTGACCATTGATGATCTTATTGTGGCGATGGAGTTAGAAATGAGCTATTGGGAGCATGAAAGTGACCAATAAGTTAAGCCGCAAAAGCCTAGTTTCATTTTCAGTATCACCGCCCCAGATTGCGTCTTATGTCCCGGCAAGCTTCCTACTTGGGTGCTCACGCACCCCAGTAGCTTGTTGGGAGTACCTCTCAAACCCTCTTATGGGGACTGCGTCCCCAAACCCCTCTTGGATACTGAAAAACTTTGAAGATGCCAAATATTGGCGAGCTTAGACCTGAGGATTGAAAGGCGGGTAGTGTATGTCAAACAAAGATTGGTTCGCAGTTTCTTCATTCTTGTACTCGGGAATCTCAAGCAAAATTAGTTTTTGCAAGGATTTTCCTAGGTTTGCGACTTCTGAAAATTTAAAGGAGTTGGAAGATGCCATAAAGATTTATTCGAAGAATTGCATTGTGAGTGGGAAATTTTTATTAGAGGAGTACCAAGCTCTTTGTGAGGGCTTGGAAGTCCATAGAGATAAAAGCGAAACTCATCAAGAAAATATTCAAAGAAAAAGCATAGAGGATTATAGAAAACAGGAAAGATTTGATCCTCAGCAACTTCGGCAAATTGAGATCGGGCTGAGAAAGGGAATTGATGTTTCAAAGTACGCTGATCCGTCGTATGACGTAGAACAAATGCAGGAAATCCTTTGGGGACTGGAGGATGGCGTGGATGTGAATTCCTATGCTGATCAGGAGCTTAGCTCAAGAGAAATGGCAGGAAGAAGGTTAAATATGATTTGGAGTAGCAAGGTCAGTGAGGAAGTAGTAGAAGATGAATATGACCAGGAAGTCTAACCATTAAGAGGTAAGGATGAATGAGGGCTAAACCAAAGCGAGTTGTCATTTGGGTTACAGAAGAAAAAAAGAAGGCACTTAAGGAAAAAGCGAATGCCGCCGGTAATTGCGCACTATCTGACTACATGCTGCAGATGGAGGACCGAGGAATGATTTACGTTGTTGAAGACGTGCCCAAGCTTCTCCGGCAGCTTAGTGGAATGGCCAACAACCTGAACCAGCTTACTCATTTATGCCACATCGGGAAAATTAAAGATCCTGAAATTCTCGTGCACCTTAAATCGAATATGAATGGGGTGAAGGACATATTGCGGTCATTGAATTCATTAATCGCGCCAACAGAGAAATAAGAAGTCTGCAGAAGGCGATTGACTATATTACGAATCCGGAGAAGATCAAAGTCAATGATTTTGATACAGAAATGATGGCCATCGAAAGGGTTCTGAAAGATGAAGACCGTTCTAAAATTGTCTTGGACTATATTATGAATCCGAACAAAACGGATCTGGTCACGGGTGTCAATTGCGTGCCTGAAACGGCATTTGAAGAGATGCTTCTGGTTAAAGCTGCCTACAACAAACAAGACGGCAGACAGTTTATCCACCTCGTTCAATCCTTTCATCCAGCCGAGCAGGTTACACCGCAGCAGGTCTACGAAATCGGTATTCGTTTGGCAAAAGAATTTGAGCGGTTTTCAGGTTTTCAGATAGTCGTTTCAACTCATTTGGATCGGGAACACCTCCACAACCACTTTGTTTTTAACACTGTCAACATGGAGACCGGTCTTAAATGGCAACAAAGTCCCAGGCAGATGCAGCAGTTGAAAGACTTTTCAGATGAACTATGTAAAAATTACGATCTCAGCATCATTGAACACTCAGGAGCTCAGAGAGAGTCCCCTGGAGAGCACAGGGCCAAAGAGCGAGGGGAAAGCTGGAAACACGAACTTCGTTTAGCAGTTGATGCCTGCAAACAAAATTCTACTGACCGAACCAATTTTATTTACAACATGCAAAAACTTGGTTATCAGGTAAAGTGGACAGATACTCGGAAAGACATCACCTTTACAACGCCTGAGGGGAAGAAATGCAGAAACCTGAGGCTGGATAAAGCCCTTACTAAAGAGTCTTTGCAAGAAGCCTTCCGCCTTAATAAAGAGTTTGGTAATCCCAAGGCCATGGTTAGCGAGATCCAAAAGTTGGAATTGTCAACTAAAGTTATAAAAATGATGCCAGTCGAAGACGAATCGATTGTAGAGCAAACCAGGGAAAGCGAATATAGAGATGGGCAAGGCGAGATCGAAATTGAAGGCGTTTTGATAACCGTGGAAGGAAATGAAATCGAGAATCACAGAGAGCAAAACACCATGGCTGGGGATGTTTTTGAAGAAGATAAGTCAAAGGAGGATGTAATCGTTGCCCCCCAAGATATCCTCCAAGATGACCTCCAAGAAATAGCCTACATCATAGAATGGAGCGATCGTTACAAAGAAGCTCGTGCCTATCTCTACGGCAGCAAAGAGGTAGAACAAAATCTTACCGAAGCATACCGGCTTTTTTTAAAGGAGGCACAAATCGGCAATGCTCTAGCCCTACATGATCTTGGCTGGATGCATATGGATGGGCTTGGCGTGGAGATGAATCCCGAGAAAGCTCAAGAATGGTACACTAAGGCACTTATGGCATTTCGAGCGGTAGAAAAGGATAAGTCGGGGTCTTACCCTCAATACCGTATAGGCAAAATGTATGCTGCTGGATTAGGAACACCTCAGAATTACGAAGCAGCAGCAGATTGGTTTGAGATGGCCGTCGCTAGAAACCATAAGTACGCCCAGTACTCACTAGCTGGCCTTTACTACCGTGGTCAAGGTGTGGAGCAGAGTCATACGACTGCTTTTTTACTTTATGGCAAATCAGCGGCCCAAGGAAATCCTTATGCTTCTTACGAACTGGCCAAAATGTACAGGGATGGATTAGGCTGCAATAAAGATACGGAGAAGGCCGAGCAGTACTTCAAGAGTGCTTTTATCGGCTTTTCTGCATTAGAGGCCGATAGCCACGATGACAAGCTCCAGTATCGTCTTGGTCAAATGCTCTATATGGGCACCGGCACAGAAAAAGATGCAGTAAAGGCTGTCGATTACTTGGAGAAATCCGCCAAGCTGGGCAATGTGAATGCTCAGTATTTACTTGCTAAGATTTTTCTTGAGGCAGATAGCGTGCCTGAGAACGTAGAGAAAGCTTTGGAATGGCTGGGGAAGGCAGCCGAAAATGGTAATGCTCAGGCTCAATATGCCTTGGGTAAGCTCTACCGCGACGGCAACCATGTTGAAAAAGATATAGTCAAAGCTGTGGCGTTGTTCAAGTTATCTGCAGAACAGGGAAATCAATATGCCCAATATGCTCTCGGAAAAATATATCTTACAGACGAAGGTATTCCAAAAGATGGTGTTGCAGCTGTAAAATGGCTGACTCTCGCATCTGATCTTGGTAACCAATTCGCTCAATACACCTTAGCAAAGCTGTACCTTGCGGGGGAAGAAACTCCAAAAGATATAGAATTAGCCTTTAAATTGCTTACTGAATCAGCAAATCAGCAAAACCAATATGCCCAATATGCGCTTGGTAAGTTGTATCTGTTTGGAGAAGAGATCCCGAAAGATGTGGAAGTAGCCGTCAAATGGCTGAGAACGTCTGCCGAGCAGGAAAACCATTTTGCACAGTATACCCTAGGTAAGTTGTACCTAGAAGGCAAAGAGGTTCCCAAAGATGTAGAGGCTGGGCTGAAGCTACTCACGGCTTCAGCGGAACAAGGTAACCAATTTGCCCAGTTTCAACTTGGCAAGATTTATCTTGCAGGAAAGGAAGTGGAACAAGATAAAGCCTTGGCTTCTCATTGGCTGTCATTGTCTGCAGTTCAAGGAAATGAATATGCTCAACTTCTTCTGGAGAAAATGGATTCTTATAATGCAACCGAATTGGATTTTCTCTTGGAATTAATGCAGTTTTTCTCAACTCAAAACCACGGCCAAAACCAGTCTCGTAACTATCCCTTGTCACATCTCGAAGGCCACGCTCTGCGAGAAAAGATTCTAGAACTTCAATTCGGCAGCAGTATGAATTGGAACAAAGGTAAGGGTTACGACCGATAAATTTGAGGAGGTATAAAAATGTCAAAAAGCGTACCTAGAATTCAGATCCCAGAGAGTAAAGAGAAAATCATGAGGCAGATCAAAGCATTGGAAATGATGGTCAAAGAGGACACCAATGATCACGACAGGAATATTCATGAAACAGCATTAAACGATTTACAGAAAGCGTTAAAAATAAGTCAGATCAGCGAGTCATTAGAAGACTATAAACAACTGGGGTTTGATGAAATGGAAAATGTTCGGGTCGGTATAGAACATGGGGTTGATGTCATTTTTTGTGACAAGCCAGAATTCAACAGGCATCAAATGAGAGAAATTGAAAGGGGTTTAAAAAAAGGAGTGGATGTCTCTATTTATACCGATCCGAAGTTTTCCTGGCAACAGATGTTTATCATTCAGAATGGGTTGGAAAAAGGTGTAGATGTAAGCATTTTTGCAAAAGTGGAGTTCAGTCAGCTTCAAATGGAATTGTTGAACCTGATGCTTTCGAGGGATATGGATGTTTCGAAATATGCTATGCCTGAAGTGCCAGCGGAAAAAATGGCACTAGAATACTTTAAGGACATTGGGATAAGCATTTCGGATCATGAAAAGCCACTAGAGTTTTTCGATTTCTTTGATCACTATAACGAACCTAAAGAAGAAAAAATTGAATAGAAAATTATCATCGGATGACTGTGACTGGGAACATGAATCTTAAGAGAGGGGGAGCCATATGGCAGAGAAGCAACGTCTATTAGTGGATATGGACGGCACACTTGCCGTATTCACTCCAGTTGACGAACTGGAAACATTATACGAACAAGGATACTTTCTTAATCTTAAGCCAATTAACAATGTCGTTCAGTCCGTCAAGGAAATTATTAAAAATAACCCCGACATTGAAGTTAATATACTGTCAGCCTATTTGTCAGATAGTCCCTATGCTTTAGAAGAAAAAAACGCATGGCTTGATCAATATCTTCCTGAAGTGAACTTAGAGCATCGTATTTTCTCACCCTGTGGATCAGACAAAAAAGACTATCTTCCGGGTGGCATAAGGGAAACGGATTTTCTGCTTGACGATTACACTCACAATTTAAAGCTATGGCAGCCGCCCGCGCGAGGTATTAAGTTACTTAATGGTATTAACTATACACGGGGAACATGGGAGCACGACCGTATACGATATGACAAAGAGCCGCAAGAATTAGCGGAGAATATTGTAAACATTATGCGAGGTAAAGAGCAAATACATGATGATAAGCCTAATGCCATAACATCAGAACGGGCAAAACGCGATCAAGAAACATTAAAAGATGGCGTGCGGGTTGTCATGCCAAAAGAGGACCAGGATGTTTTTTGGAATAAGCGTCCAGTAGTTTCAAACGACGAAATTGAAGCTGACAATGAATGGGAAAATGCTCCCTAACCCAGATCATTAAGCCCAATTCAAGGGATTTATATTCTAAAGAAAGGAGGATTTTATGGCATGGACTATGACGAATTAAAGGACGATTTTACCCAAGCTTGGTATTCCGAATTGTTTAGGCGGCTCAGGGAAGAAGGGTATGAGATAGATTTGATTAATAACAACCGAATCTATGCCAATATTTACTCGGAAGATGCCTTGGTTTGCCAAATTGATAAGGATAATGAGCTCAACGGTGATTGGAGTGGTAAAGTCGTTAAGAGAATCGCTGAAGAAACAGCGGAATATGTATTTGCCCATAAAACAGCACCGACAATGAATTGTATTATCTCTGGCAAGCAGCAAATGGGCTATAGAAAACTTTTAGCGTATAATGACCAGGTTCTGGCTGTAAAAAAGATTAGAGAAAAAGGTTATCAATTTGCCACAGGCTATCGGACAGTATTAAGTCTTAACCACTACATTTTGAACAAAAAATTCAGTGGCTATTGGAAGGCTTGCGAAGACTTTGCCATGAGAGCGGGCTTGATAGATCAAGATAAGCTCTTAAGTGAATCTGAATTGAAAGTGATTTATTCTGGTTTAACGAAACTCATTAGAATTAATCCTTCACAAGTAATCTTTGAGGATTTAACAGCTATATGCCATGTTTTAAACAAAATTAATTTCTCCATTTTACCCGAATTAAAGCAAAGAGTCAGTTTAGCTATGGAAAATAATCATGAGTTTGAAGAATTGGAAGTGTGAAAGGAAGTGATAAGAGGTTGAACAAAAAACGCCGGTTAATCATGGCAGGAATGGCCGCTGCTATAGGTACAGTGGCAAATGTATACTTTTCTACTTTGTTACATTTATTATTGAAAACGAAATCCCTAGAGTTTGAATTTCCAACCCTTAGCAGCTGTTTCCAAAGCTTAGTATCAGTAAAATCTCACCTGATGCTTTTTTTATGCTTTGAAGGGTTTATCTTACTCTTTGCGGCCTTTCTATTCTTCAGTAACAACAAACCTTACCAAAGCCGCATGATGCAAATTACGACCGAGATCTCTACCCCCGTGGCTGTGGGGCAGAAGCAGCACGGCTCCGCACGGTGGATGACGGAGAAAGAAAAGAATACCATCTTTCAGAGCTATTGTTTAAATCCTAAAGATAGAACCATTCAGGAATTGATGAAGAGAGGATTAGACGATATTGAGAGTGGTAATGAAAACATTAGAGTGTCCATCAAAGACCCGCAAACAAGGATAGACCATGGTGGTATCCTACTGGGGATGAAGAACGACGAAAATTCCAAACAACAAAAATTTTATTATAACGCAAAAGATAGGCATTCCTTATGTATTGGTGCCACAGGGAGCGGTAAAACCAGAACAGTACTTCTGCAGACGATCGGAACCATTGGGCTGTCGGGCGAGAGCATGATTCTTTCTGATCCGAAAGGAGAGTTATTCCAATATACCTATCCTTATCTGGAGAGGTTAGGTTATGAAGTCGTTGCCCTGGATTTCAGAAATCCCCTAAAAAGTCATTGCTACAATTACCTTCAATCCGTCATTGATGCCATCGATCAAGGGGATATAGCTAAAGCAATTAGTGCAACCTGGGATATCACGGCAACCTTAGTTGGGGAATCGAAAGGGGAGCGGATTTGGAACGATGGGGAAGCCTCTGTGATTGCCAGCTCTATTATGAGTGTCGTATACGACAATAAGGAAGGGGATAAGCGTAAATACCAGAACATGACTAATGTCTACTACTTTATCGCGTTTATGTGCAAAACCATTAATAACAAGATGCCTATCCTTGAGTATGTCAAGCGACTTCCCGATTCACATCCGGCGAAAGCCTTGCTCGCAATTTCAGAGGTGGCACCGGCGAGGACAAGAGGTAGTTTCTATACGGCGGCCTTATCGACACTGCGCTTGTTTACCGATCCTTCCATCTATTCCATGACTTGCCGGAGTGATTTTGACCCTGGTGATGTGGGATCTAAGAAACAGGCCCTTTTCATCATCTTGCCGGATGAAAAGACCACCTTTTATTCTCTGGCTAGTTTATTTGTTTCACAATTGTACGGGCAATTAGTTCAGATCGCTGATCAGCGTGGAGGGCGATTAAAAAACAGGGTTCACTTTAACCTTGAAGAGTTTGGGAACTTTGTCAAGATTCCTGACTTTGCCAACAAACTGACTGTTGCCCGAAGCCGTGGCATTCTATTCGATCTTTTCATTCAATCCTTTGCCCAACTTGAAGAGAAGTATGGAAGGGAGGTTGCGCGAATTATTCGAGGCAACTGTGAAAACTGGATCTATCTCCAAGCCGACGATGAAGAGACCCTTAAAGAGTTATCAGGAAAGCTAGGAAACTACACCGTTTCGTCCTATTCCCTAAGTGCTAATAATGGAAGGTATTCTACACCATCTACGAGTCAGAGTACAAGCCTGATGAGCAGACCCCTTCTTACGATTGATGAGGTTCGGCTTATATCGCGTCCCTACAGCTTGATTACCTCACGTGGTCATCCGGCGATTATGTATGCCCCTGATCTGTCAGAAACCCACTTTAATCAAATGTTTGGATTAGGTGATGAAAAGCACAACATAAGCATCCGTGAAACACGTGAAAACAGGAGACCTAAACGCAATGTCAACATCAAGGATATGGAACTATGGGGAGTTTGGAAATTCTATACCGTGGCTTGTCTGCAACCATCTTCTGCAGCCCCCATCCGGATTCCAGATGAAGAAGCATTGCGCTTTCACAGAAAATATCAAGAAGGATTTACCAGCCATCAAGATGGCGAATAAAAGGAGGTGAATAATAACGTATGCTAAAAAACTATAGAAAAACCATGCTCTTGGCAGTCATCTTTGTGACTGTTTTTTTCTTTACTTTCCCGGATGCCGCTTTTGCTGAGGATATTGCTAGTAGCAAAATTTTTACCGGTTCTATGAAGCTCTTTGAAGATTTAGGAAAGGCCTTAATGATTGCTGGTCCAGTAGCCGGTGTGCCTATATTGGCCTACTTTTGGCTTAGGCGTGGAGCAGCAGATGAGATGGATCAAAAGTCCTGGAATAAAAGGATTGTTGTGGCATTAATATCCGTTCTTGGCGTAGAACTGACAGGGGTCATAATCAGTGTTGCTATGTACTATTACGCGTAAAGAAAGAGGAGGAAAAGAGTTATGAAAATATTCAATGTGATTAATGAAAAAACGACGACTGTTTACTTTAACGGGAAAGGAAAACTTTTTAGAGTATTATCTAGCCGACGTGGGGAATCCGACACCACGGGGGCTGCAGTAAAGATTCTTATCTCCGTAGTATTAGGAGCATTAATACTTGGTGGACTCTATTACATGATACATGATATCGTTTTGCCCAAGCTAAATAGCCGGGTAACGGATATGTTTGACTATAATGGCTAAAGCTCGCCTCGTGGCTTGTGGGGGCTATCCCTACAAGCCATTTTTAGGGAAGGGAGGTCTAAGCATGGAAGCTCTTTTAATGGTATTAATCGAAGCTCTTTTATCCGGTGTATTAGAGTACATTGATAGTATTCTTCTCAATTTGGTGCCTATGGCATTTTATGCTGAGCAGTTTTTAGATCAGATGTTAGGGCGAGACGTTATATCAGAACTTTTCAACATCCTCTTTTCTTTCGGAGTTTCCCTAATCATTCTAAAGTTTATTAAGAAAGGATTTGATACCTATATCCTTTGGATTGATGGAGATGCGGATACTGATCCAATTATTTATCTAACTTATTTTGTGAAAGCGTTAGTGGTCGCCATCTCCTTTCCTACGCTCTATGGGTGGATGGCGACTATCGTTCAAGAGCTAACCGACAAGCTTTTAAACATTATTAGTCGGGGAGTCATTGTGGATTTTGCCAGCATTATTTCGGGTATCGTTTCTAAGGGACTTCTTACAGGCATCGTCGGTGTGATCTTCTTCGGATGTCTCCTATATCTCTATATCAAATTTCTACAAACGGGGCTCGAAATATTGATTCTTCGCTTAGGTATTCCTGTAGCCTGCGTGGGTTTGGTGGACTCCGACCAAGGAGTTTTCAAAACGTACATGCAAAAATTTTTCCAAGCCCTGATTACTGTGATGCTGCAAATTGCACTCCTTAAATTGGGCTTGGCACTTGTCATGAATGGACATCTAATATGGGCGCTTGCAGTAATTGTCATGGCTTTACGTACTCCGAAATTTCTGCAAGAGTTTATCATTCTTCCAGGAGGACAAGGCGGTATGATTGGTAAAGCCTATCAGGCGACTCGTTTGGTACAGATGGTTAGAGGAGCTGTGAAATAAGTGGAGGAGGAATGGAGGTGGAAATAGATGAGATTACAAGAGCTATCATTTGGCTAGTTCGTTCAGGAGTATTCATGAGAATCGCCTTCTGTTTTCTTAGAATGATGGGAGATGAAGATGAGAGTTCTATGTACAAGAAAAGAGCGATTCATGCGGGTGTCTTTTATATTATTGCTGAATCAATTTGGCAATTAAAAGATATCGTATTCTATTACTATGCTTAGGAGGGCCTATGGAAGATACAAAAAAGACACTCTATATTCCGGTTGGGATTAAAACCCGACCGGAATACTTTGATGGATTTGGCAAGATCGAATTGAGACAATCTACTCTGATATGTCTGTTGGGAGGGGGAGTTGATTTACTAGCTTTTCTGTTTACACAAAATATATCGATCTGTGTCTTGGCAATGCTTGTTATTATCGCCGGTAGTGTCATGATGTGCATCAAGGATCAAACGAATCTATCGGCTGTTGATCAAGTGAAAAATATGATTCACTTTGCCAAGTCTCAAAAGAATCACCCTTATGTAAGCTTAGATGAGTGGAAATTTCGATGACAGCGGAAAGTCTAATAGCAATCAAAGGTGTATTGTTTTTTTCAGTACTATTAGTAGCGGCCATCCACGATGCCAAAACCAAGATCATTCCCGATACAATTCACGTTCTTCTCATATTGATCAGCTTTATTGGGTTTGGCTGGGATTCTCTGCTGGGGTTCTTTATTGTGCCAATACCATTTCTGTTAGTGTCAATGAAGGATACCGAAAGCCTGGGTGGTGGTGATGTCAAGCTCATGGCCGGAATCGGAAGCGTCTTAGGAGTTATGGGAGGTTTTTCTGCCGGTGCAATAGGATTGAGTTTATCCATTCTGAGTAACCTGATAAAGGGCAAGCGGAATCAACCGTTTGCCCTCGCTCCCTATTTGGCTATAGGGGCAATGATTATCTTTCTTGTTGCTCTAAAATAAGGATAAAAGCTATAATGTATGCGCAATTGCTTGGCCATTTCAATCAACTTTCTGCAAATAATAGTGAGCAGGAAGAGATGATCTTTTTTAGGTGGATGTGGTATACTATTTCCATAGAATGGATTTCGAAGTATTAAGAAACAGACTTTTATCATTCATTGGTAAAGAAGGGATAATCCTATGAATAGGAATAGAGAGAACATCTTCACCAACTGGTGGCGCTTCAATGGCTGGTTTAGAGATATGAATAGGAGTGATTTTAATGAATGCAGATGAGATTAAACGTAAGCTTCTCCCGGTGTTTGACGCTGCTCCTGTCTACCGCGCGATATTATTTGGCTCTTATGCAAGGGATATGGCAACTGATGAAAGCGATGTAGATATTGTTATTGACAGCCGGGGAGAATTACTGAATATCAACTTTTACGGAGTATTGGAAGATATAACTCAAACCCTAGGAAAGCAAGTCGATCTCATCGAGTTTTCTGAGATTAAACCTGGTTCGCCTATTTTCGAAGAAATTGAAAGCCAGGGGGTCTTACTTTATGACAGGCAAGGATAGAATTATCTTACAAAAAACGATTAATTATGCCCGGGATGCTATTCAATATATAAGTAGTATGAATTTTGAACAGTTCATGGATGATCGAAAAACTATTTCAGCCTGCGCCTTTTGTATAGGTCAGATAGGCGAACTGGTTAAAGAAGTAGATCCTTTGACACAAGAAGCGAATCCGCAAATTCCTTGGAGAAGCATCCGGGGTATGCGTAACAAGATCATACATGACTATGAAAATGTCGATTTAGCGGTTTTATGGGGAACCATTGCAAAAAGTCTTCCGGAGTTAATTCTTCAGATGCATCAGCTTTTAGCCGTAGAAACATTGACTGCATTGACATTAGAAGAAAATAAAGACGACGAATACGAACTTTAACCATTTCAAGGGCAGCCTGACCGCTGTCTTTTCTACATTGAGATACTGAATTTATGAAGTAGATTAAAGCTGCTTTTCTTTCAATACCTTATATATGATCTTAAATGCTTGATATTTCACGCTTTTAGGTGTATAATAATATTGAGACAGTAGACTTTGCTTTCAAAGGAGGTCTGACAAATGAGTATGGATGAACTTAAGAAAGACAAACGATTCAAGTTAATCACTATAATCGTAGCAATCCCGATCATTATAGGATTAGGCTTCGGTACCTACTGGCGACTTCAACCGGAAGAAAGTGTTGGCTGGGATGAATCAGGGTTTGGCCAAACTAAGGTTAGTGATTCGGAATCAATTGATATTACAATTCCTGCAACGCCTAAATCACCTGAACAGATTGCAGATGAAGCGGCCAAATTAGTTGAACAGATGAAGCAAGCACAACAGCAGCAAGCCACGATGGTTAACGATAAGCAAGTTGATCTAATAAATGAACCGACTCCCGAGCCTGTGGTTAAAGTTGAGCCTACGCCTAAGTACGAATCTAAGGAAGCAGCGGCTAAGAATCCACCGCCTAAGCCAACTGAATCTGCAAAGCAACAGCCAACGCAGAATAATAATACTGGTGGTAGTAACTTAGTTCCCCCGGAAAAGAACCCATTCTTAGCACCTGGGGCAGCAGCAACAAATGTTCAATCAACACCTTTATGGACTCCTGAATCCGGATTAGGAAAGCCTGGTACAGGTAATAAATTTTAACAATCTAATCAATCCAATAAGTTTTAAGGCAGTCATTTAAGTGGCTGTCTTTTTTGTATACAAAGGAGGTCTAAAATGAAACGGTTTTTGTTTTTAATGCTAATTTGCCTGTGCCTTTTTCCTACTGCAACTGTCTGTGCCGATGATAACGCCGATGGTGGAGAAGGAAGCGTAGGAGGGTCCGAAACCGGATATGCTCACTACAATTCAGGGGAGTACATGTATAAAGTCTCTGTCTATGTCGCAAAATCTGATCAAGCTAAGACTTCAGATGCTAGTTTAATGGGTTTTTACAAAATTGGAAATTCACCTATCTTTGTTCATCCTAACCACTTTACATTACCAAGCAGTGGGATACTTTATGGGAATGGTAGCAAAATTGATTATATAAATGGATTAGCTTTAGCGCCATCTTTAACACCTAAACTACTTGCAGATAATCCCCCGCCACCGCCTATAACCAGTGGTGGGAATATTACAGCTGTAAAGGAATATTTCGGTGATACAGAAAGTCTAATTAACTTTATTAATGCCTTCGCCGATCAAAAAGGTACCACCCGGGAAGGACTGGTCTCTAACCTCCAATTCACTATCAACGGAGAAACCGGAACAGTCTCCCCCAATCGTATCTTACCATCGAAGGATGAGAACGGAAACTTCCTCAACGAAGTTCCCTGGCTTGTTGTCTACGAACCAGTCATCATAGCTTACCTCAAAGACGGCACAACTAAACTGGCCTTCTCCGCCACAGAATATGCCCTAGCTCAAGAGCTGGGGTATTATAATTTCGGCGGTGGTGCAGACGGTCAGTTGATTACAGCCCTTACTCATCTGGCCTTGCCTAACTCTATCGTTTTGGAACTTAGCTGGTTCGGTTTCCCCGTCACACCACCCTTGGAAGAGGGCATCAATTGGGCCAATGAACGCATCATTCAAGGCGGCGGTTGGGGGATGCGTTTCCTTCCAGCTAACGCCATAGGAACTCCGGAAGAGCCTCCCTCCACCTATGATATGGAATACCGTGCGAATACGGATGTTATTACTTCTGTCGAAGTACGTGCTAGCAGCCGTATTACTCCCGATTCCAAAGCTTATGTTCGCTTTACCACGAGCACCGGGCAAAGTGGGGTGCATGAGCTGGTCATTCCAGCTGGGGGATCTCAGCTCGCTTGGTTCAAATGGCACACGCCCAGTACACCACAGAACGTAACTATAGATGTTTCTATTTCCGGCAACAGCTCAGCCCGTATTGCCGGCAGCTCATCGGCCACTATCCATGCTAACGTGGTCAAGCTGGAGGAACTTACGCCACCCGATACAAAGCTCTTTGATCTAAATCCGGAAGGGGAAGCGCGTACACCGGACTGGTGGAGGGCGGAGAATCCTCCGATAAGGAGTGATAGATTAGCCGCGACCTGGGGAGAATGGATATGCTTTTGGGTTCCTTTCTGGGTGTGGATACCTGCTGGAGAAGGCGGTTTTTGGGTTGATCTTGGCGATTGGGAATATGATTGGATAGCCTATTCGGCTGAATTGGAAGTAAATATGGATGTCTTGCCTAATCCGTATTGCCCTACTGCTAAACCCGATCCAATCTATTATGACAAATGGCAAATAAAAGCCGGTTACGGAATCGACATAGATGTATCTGCCGACAGTTGGTTTATCGCCGATGCGAGTATGGTCACCGGCGCTCAAAGTGCCGTTACGTATTTCCCGGAATTTGATTATGGCACCTATAATCGGGTACTTGATTTAAAGAAATCTGGTTTTAATGCCGAGTTTTGGCTCAAGGTGAATCCAGATTCCCATTATGCTGAAGATGGGGACAGAGTACACTTTACCCCGGTCTGGTTCCCTAAAGATTATAACGAATATGAGCCTCAAGTGGTTGTTTTTGACATGTGGACCCCGGCAGGGATGCTTATTGGCGCTAAATCGAACGTTATAACTATTAAGGGCGGACTCATTGATGATTGGCATATTGCCCCGGCTGATCCGGCAGAAATCATGAAGAGACATTAGGTGGTGATTGAGGTGAGATGGTTGATATTAAAAAAGGTACTAAAGGATAAACGCGGATTAGCCTACCCCTTAGTGGCCGCCATAGTCTTGGTTCTCCTTATGCTCATGATGGTAGGCTACGAATATATGCGGCTGCAAGTCATTGGATATGGAGTTAGAGATGCAGTGCAGTCCGCCGTAAATACTGTAGCAAACGCGAATTATGAAATATCATTTGGAGGTTTAAAAAGTGGTTACTCAGGGGGATATGAGCGTTCCGGGACGGTGTGGCAGCCTAGACTTAGTACGGGAGATATTTACACAGAGCTGGATCGAATTTTAGGGACGTCACCCAATGGAGGTCGACATACCAAAATGGCTGGAGATGCCAAGGAATTTGAGGTCTATGGATTAACCGTCGATGTTCTTAATGCCCCCTTCAAACCTGGACATACAGTCAGAGATGCGACCTTGGCAATTACAACTCGAATTACCTTAGAAGTACCTGTTTGGTTTATGGGTAAACAAGTGACCTTAATGAAAGCCGATTTAGTCATAGCTACAAATTTTGTTGCTAAGTTTTGAGGAAGGTGGTGGAACTTTGGATAAGAGGAAAGAGAACTATGCTAACCGTCACCCAACTCATAGTCGATTTACCCATTGCCCGGTATGTCATAGCCGTGCGATTGGTTCTGTGGGTAGAAATCACTATTATTGTGCCGACTGTTGCTGTGAATTCAATGGAAAACAAGAGCTTAAGATTTATGTCCTAAATCGTGACGGAGTATCACAACAAATTGTAATTTGAGGAGGAGCTATCATGTTTAAAAAGAAGGCGGATAAAATATCGTCTAATAGTCAATTGACTGTAAAAGTGCAGAGGATAAAAGAGAATGATTCAAAGTCGGAGCAACCCAAAAAGGGGTTCTCTAAGCCAAAATTGAACCTCAGTAGATTCAAAAACAGAACAACCATAGGGGTTGCCTGTATTATCCTCGCTTTAATTATCGTCTTTGGAGTATCGCCCCTGATCAATAATGCAGCCAAAGCCCAGACTGGAATTGTAAGGGTAGAAAAGGATATCGAGGCGGGTCAAAAGATTACGGCGGATAAGATTGAGAAGGTGACAGTGGGGGGATATAACCTTCCTAGTAATGTAGCAAAACGAGCTGAGGATGTAGTGGGCAAATATGCGATAGCGGGTTTAAAAAAGGGAGATTACATTTTATCGTCAAAATTATCCTCCAATCCTTTTTTCAGTAACCCTTATTTATATAATCTTCAAGAGGGAAAGGTAGCTATGTCTGTCAGTTTGAAAAGCCTTGCATCAGGACTATCTGGGAAGCTGCAAAATGGCGATATTGTTTCTTTAATTGCGATAGGTGGCGATAGCGGGAAAAAAGAAGCAGTACAATTGCCCGAGCTTGTTTATGTAGAGGTATTAGCAGTGACCACAAAGAAGGGATCGGATAGCAATCAACAAAATCAAAACCAGTCAACAACAGATGGGGACCAGGATATTCCCGCGACAGTTATTCTAAGTGTCAATCAAATCCAAGCGTTAAAGCTGGCTGCATATGAGGAAAATGGAAAACTTCATGCAACATTAGTTAGCAGGGGCAACGACGAGAAAAAACAAATGCTTCTTGTTGCTCAGGAAAGTATCTTTTCTCAAATCGCAAAAGGGGAGGAGGGAAAAACAAGTGGGGAGTAATCAGATGATAGCAATTTGGGGAAGCCCGGGGAGCGGAAAAACCGTAGTTAGCATGAAACTAGCCAGAATTTTGGCTTCTAAGCAAAAGACCGTTGCCTTGGTGTTATGTGATCTTCTTTGTCCTATGCTACCTGCTCTTTTTCCAACAGTAGATCCAAAAGAGAAATCATTAGGTGTTCTCTTAACAAAGGCAGATATGAATCAGGAAGCTATTTTAGCCAATCTTATACTGCCTAATGATGGAGAGTTTCTAGGGGTATTGGGATATAAGAAAGGGGAAAATAGTTCGTCATATCCGGACTATACCGTGGAGAAGGCCGCAGACCTATTTTTGTTGCTCCGCCATAAAGTAGATTATGTTATTGTGGATTGCACTAGCCAATTATCCGGAGACGATTTATCCACGGTAGCCCTGAGGGATGCAGATCGAGTGCTTCGATGCGGGACAGCCGATTTAAAGGGCCTGTCTTTTTTTGATGCTCAGTTGCCAGTGTTGTCCATGAACAAAGACTTCCGTGTTGAAAAGCATCTTAAAGCGTTATCCGGATTCAAAAGTCATTTCCCTAAAAAAGAAGTCGCTGAAGCCTATGGAGGTGTGGATTTTTATCTTCCTTATGTTGAGGAAGTAGAAAGACAGTTTTTAGAAGGTAGGCTTTTAGATCCCCTGAAGACTACAGAAGGTAAACGTTTAGTCAAAGAATTAAAACGAATCGTTTTGGAGGTATTTGATGAGTAATCTGTTTAAACAAAATGTTAATATTCGTGATTATAAGCTGGTGCTGGATGAAGTCCAGGAGTACATTTCAAACACTTATGCTACAGCGTTTGATGATGACGATGATCGTCAGAAGGGACAGATTAAATTTTATATCACTAAGTTTATAGAGGACAAAAACTTAGGGGTTAATAACCTGTCTAAGGAGCAGCTGGTAAATAAACTTTACTTTGAGATGAAAGAAGCATCGTTTTTAACAGAGTATCTTGATTCTAAAGAAGTAGAAGAAATAAATATTAACGCGTGGGACGATGTTAAAATCAACATGTGGGATGGACGGGTCATTACCCTTGAGGAGCATTTTAATTCACCTAAGCACGCGTTAGATGTCATTAAACGCTTGCTTAGGCCATCGGGTGCTATTCTCGATGATGAATCCCCTATGGTGCGCGGTCACTTGCGTAATAATATCCGGATTACGGCTTATGCTCCTCCTGTCATAGACGCTAAGGCTGGTGTAGCTGCATCCATCCGTATTATCAATCCTCAGCATTTAGGTAAAGACGATTTGGTTAAAAAAGGGACGGCGACATCTGAGATATTGGATCAGTTAAGTTTGCTTTTGCGGTATGGCATAAGTATTTGCATTGCTGGTTCTGTTGGCTCGGGTAAGACTACGACATTATCGTGGCTATTGGAATCAGTGCGTCGGTATAAACGTATTTTTACCATCGAGGTAGAGAACCGGGAATTTGATCTTGTTGAGAAAGATGAGAATGGTCAAACGCTGACTAATGTAGTGCATAGTGTGACTCGGCGTAGTGATGATTCTAAGCGAGTAATTGATGTGGAGAAGCTCTTAGAATATGCCTTGACAACCAATCCAAACATAATTTGTATCGGTGAAATGAAAAGCTCAGAGGCTTATGGGGCTCAAGAGGCAGCCAATACAGGTATTGCTGTGATTGCAACCACTCACGCAAATTCCTGTGAAGCGACTTATCCGAGAATAAGAACCCTTTGCAAGAAGAAGTATGACCTCAAAGATGAAACCCTTGATGGGATGATAGCGGAAGCTTTTCCTGTTGTGGTATTTCAAAAACAACTGGAAGACCATTCGCGCAAAATCATGGAGATTACGGAATGTGAGATTCTCCGCAGCGGTGAACGAAAATTACACACTCTTTGGCGATATAATGTTGAAGAAAATAAAATCATAAATGACAAAACCATAATTAAAGGACATTTCGAACGGGTGGAAGTCATTTCGGAGAGGCTGCAAAAGCGCTTAATCCAAAATGGCATGCCTGGGATTATTTTAGATCAATTTTTGGAAGGGGAGTTTAGTGATGATGTTATCGCTCATTGCATTCCTAGCGTTAGTGGCAGGGAGCTTTTTACTCCTAAGGCTGTCGCCGGTGGAAATGGCCGAAGAGCTAATTCAAAAGCTTCAGGCAGAAAAAGTAACTATTAAGGGAATGGTTGATGCTATCGAGGGAAAGAGAAAACGGGGTCTAAAAAAGCTAATTAATGAGACATGGGATATTCTTGTTGTAACACAAAAAACAGCAATATTTTCACTTTTAGCTTTAATAGCAGTGGTACTCTTCTTTACGGGTATTCTCATTGGGTTAATGTCATCAAACTATTTTCTTATACCAATCCTCTCTGGAGGATTTTTTCTTTTGCCTTTTTGGTATGTCATCTTCACAGCAAACGCCTACAAAAAGCAACTTAATGCTGAATTAGAAACAGCCCTTTCCATTGTCACAACGTCGTATATACGTAGTAACGATTTTATCTTGGCCGCGGAGGAGAATATTGAAATCCTTAACCCGCCGGTAGTCGAACCGTTTAAAGCCTTTTTGAGGGAAAATAAGTTGATTACATCCAATGTCAAATTAGCGTTAGAGAAACTGAGGGAAAAGATTGATAACGATGTATTTAAAGAATGGGTAGATCAAGTGATCGCCTGCCAGCAGGACAAAAGTCTGAAATTCACCCTTTATCCCATCGTGGGGAAATTATCGGATATGAGAAGTGTGGGCATGGAATTAGATTACCTGCTCTATGGACCTATTAAAGAATTTGTCTCTATGGTCTCTTTGGTGTTAGGGAGTATTCCCTTACTATATTTCCTCAATAAAAGTTGGTACAGCAATATAATGTATACCAGTGTGGGGAAAGCAACCTTGGCCGGTATAATTCTGGTCATTTTTTGGTCATTGGCCGGAGTAATTCGCTTGTCCCGGCCCATTGAGTATAAGAGGTGAGGTGAGATACTATGTCAGCTTTAGCTATTCTTTTCGCTTGTTTGATGTCAGGAGGAGTGTATTATTTATTGACAGCTCAGCTGGATTTGCCTAGCCATGCTGCGACAAAAACAATCTTGAGTTACAAAAAGCAAGGGGTTAATAAGCCCAAGGCGACGGAGACTATGATTTGGGAATTAGCAGTTAAATTATCCCCATGGATTCGCTTGAACGAGTATAAACAACGAAGGCTTAAAGCCAGTTTGAAATCGACAGGAATTCAATATACTCCTGAAACTTACATGGCTCAAGCTATAGTTAAAGCCGGGTGTTGCCTCTTAGGTATTATCCCGGCATTGCTTATTTTTCCTCCCATTGCGCTAGGGTTAATTATTCTTGCGATCTATGTCTACTTTTATGAGATTCAGCGCGTGGATAGGTTACTGAAAAAGAAGCGGGAAGCGATTGAAAATGAATTGCCACGGTTTGTACTCAATGTTGAACAAGAACTTAAAGCCAGTCGTAATGTAATCGCTATTCTAGATAAGCATAGAAAAAAAGCAGGGAAGGGACTAGAAAAGGAACTTGAAATCACAGTGGCTGACATGAAAACGGGTAATCAAGAATTAGCTCTAGCTAAGCTTGATGCCCGAGTAGGTAGCTCCATGTTGTCTGAGGTAGTGCGCGGTCTGATTGGAGTCATCCGAGGCGATGATAACGTGCTGTATTTTCAACGCTTGGCCCATGGGTTTAAACAAATTGAATTTCAAAAGTTGAAAATGATGGCGCAAAAACGCCCCGGGCAAATGCGTAAATACTCCCTGGCTTTGCTAGGCTGCTTTATTATGATCTTTGTTATTGCTATCGGGATGCACTTAGTCACGGCTACCGGAGAAATGTTTTAGGAGAGGGGAAATATGAAGAAAATCATCGTATCAAAACGCGGGGAAGGTTACTTTGACACGGCGATTATGGCTTTGGCAGCCGTGATGGTTATAGCCCTGGCCTTGGCAATATATCCAGTAGTTATTGCTAAACATGAGTTAAATACCTTTGCCGATGAAGTAAGACGTCAGGCAGAAATCACTGGACAAGTGGGTCCACAGGTCAATACAAAGATCCAATCTCTCAAGCAAGAAACAAGTCTTAATCCCTCTATTACATGGGATGCCAATTTTCTTTCGGGAAATCGCATCCAGCTTAATGATGAGTTTACCATAAGCCTATCTCATGAATTCAATTTTGGATTCGGGCCCTTTGGATCATGGCCGATAACCCTTAAGTCAAAGGCCACGGGAAGCGGTGAAGTTTATTGGTAACGCTTGATGCGCTTTAATTCATTTTTGGTCCAAGAAACTTTATAGAATTGTACTCCTTTAATCTTTTTCCACAAGTCCCAATTACCTTGGGCGAGCCTGGCCGTTACTGCAATTAGAAGTCGTCTTGGTTTACTAAGACTGATCGGCGTCACCTCGAACCTTTGCTACTAAGCAAGGTAAGTATAGAAGAGTTGAGCAGCCAAGTTTTAGTACAGAATTTTGTGCCCACCGGATATCGATCAGCAGCAATAGAGGCTGCCTTAACAAAATCTTTATAGAATCTTACTGCTACGGTTCTATTATCTCCCTTCATGGATTTTAGCCATTTTAACGAAGGGGAGAATTCTCATGCAAAGTGTCAATTGCTTATTTTCCATTGTTAATTCAAACATGGAGGAAACTTTGTAAGTACCAAAATATAGTATGAGTTTGATGGTTAATAACAGATTCAAGGCAGAGGTCGCGAAATAGATCCAGGGATTAAATAATAAGGAAATTAGGTAAAAATGTGAAGAAACATAACTGTAAGGAAAAAAAGAATAAGGAAGAGGAACCCTGTAATAAAGGCCACAATAGTTCGATAAGGCCTTTGAAGACGATGGGACAACTTCTCACATTCCTTTTGGTTATTGTTTTAATTATTGGGTGGATAGGGATTTATTTCTTTGCCATCAGTTTAACATGGAAGTATTTTGCCATCAGTATCAGTTATGCTTTAGCAGGTTTGATAACCATTATTTTTGGGCTACTAAACGTTAAACTCTATAAGTTTATTTTCTTTCTGTGACAATCAAATGAACAGCGAGGTGAAAAACGACCATGAATCCCTTAATTTCAGTATCAATCTTCCTATTGACCGTACTTATCGGAGGTGCGGTCTATTTCTTTGTGATCCAAAAACAAAAGAAGCAACGTAAAGCCGAAAACAAAGACCAAGAAACCGCCCAGGAGTTTATAAATGTCAAAGACATTCGGGATAAATATCTTTACACAAGGGACCACCTTATTTTTCAATATCTAAAAATCGATGCCGTCAGCATCGACCTACTCAGCCAACGGGAAAAAGAATCCCTCACTCGAAAGCTCACCGCCGAACTCTCCGGAGATCAGCAAACTCTCAAGCTCATAGCCGTATCCCGCCCGGTCGATATAAGCCCTCTCATCAATGAATACGCTGAACTCTTAGCCACATCATCAAACCCAAAGCAAAAAGAGCTGCTTCGCAAGGAAACAGCGGCTATCAGTAATTACGCTCTTAGCGGTGAAGTCGTTGAACGTCAGTTTTATTTACCCCTATGGCAAAGTTACGAAGACGACTGTGAACAGGACATCTCTCGCCGCACCAAGGATATAAAAACAGCTTTCGAAAGCAGCAAAGTGCCGTGTGAGATTCTTAAAGAAAAGGATATCACACGGTTATGTAATCTAATCAACAATCCAGCTTATGTTCATCTTGAAGACATGGACATTAGTCCAACTTTCCCAATGCTTTCTCATTAGATTTAAAGATGCGATTAAGAAAGGGGGTTCTGCCCCAGATAAAATTTTTATTCTTTGATTACTTAGTTAATAGGCACTGCTTTTTACAATACATGTATATTTGCTGCCTATTTTTTTATATAAACACAAAGGAGGCTTTATTCTTATGATAAGGAAATTTAAGAGTCATAAGCGTACTCGAACAAATTTCAATTTCGGTAAGGTTTCAATAACTATAGCATTAATTTTTGCAATGCTAATGCAAGGATTCGCAGTACCAGTGAGTGCAGATCCAGTAACTAAAACCATGACGGTCACTTTTCCGAGTTCACTTTCACAAACAAGAAGTCAAGACGTAAATATCCCAAATCTGAAAAGCATCCAATCTATATCATCAAGTACGGGAACAGCCACTTATACAATTTCAGGCGAGAATGTGACTGTGAATGTCAGTGGAGGGACGGCTTCAGGGACGCAGTGGAATCCCACGAAATTATCTAAAACAGGAACTAAAACCTTAACATCAATGACGAATAACTTAGCCTCAACGTATGCTTACAATGATGGGACCTATAGCGGGACGATTCCTAGTGTTTCGTCAGGTTCTGGCATAGTACAGACAGGTGGTAGTTACACGCCATCCGATAGCTTTACAGCCTCCTCTTCACAATCAGGTACGGCATATCAAGACAACACAGGGACATATTGGTCTGCACCATCATCTATGTCATATAATTCTGGAGGCTATTCTGGAACGTTATACTTAACTAGTGAATCAGATGGAGCATGGATATATCAGTTCAACGGTGGTGGAACTGCTGGACCAACTTATGCGATGAGTTGGACAGCGTACTATTCAGGTACAGTTTCTCGCCCTGCCTCAGACACCAGAACATACGGAACACAATACTATGCAAATTATTCCGGGACGGTTTATGCAGGAGCATACGACAATCTTTATGGATACACAGTAACCCTTAATTACGTCGACAATTCAAACTCAACCCTAACCACGACGTTACCATCTGAAAATAGTTATTTTGGTAAGGAAAGTGGATACAATGCCATTTTTTTCAGTGGATCGGTGCATGATGACGATGCAGCCGATACTGTTACAGCTAAATATACCCTTACCAATAACACAACAGGCACAGATTTAACGGGACATACTAATATTGAAGTAATGACTCCAGTTATATCCAATGGATTAGACCATAGTTTTAACTATACCATAAATATTGATGAGACTATACCTGATGGTCGCTATACCTTAAAGGTGTGGGCTGAAGATGATAAAGGTGGAGTTTCAGCAACGAAATCGACCAACATAATTGTCGATAGAGCTGCCCCCAGCATCAATGCACCTATAGCCATAGCTGCCACTACAACCCAGATTACCGTTACTCCAGATGCGGAAGATGATCTTACGGGACTTCATGAAATGCCGTATATGTATAATCGAAATGGAGTGGATATAAGTTTATGGATAGATGGTTCATTGTTTGATACTGAGCTGACCCCGAATACTCAGTATACGTACAAATACAAGGCCAGAGATGCTATCGGCAGTGAGAGCGATTATTCCGAGGCTGAACAGCGGTATACCTTGGCGCTTGATCCGACAGGAGTACAGGTTAAATCCTCAACGACCGAAAGTATCATTTTGCACATTACCAATGATGAACAAAATGGAGAACCGCCCGAAACCTTTATTGAAGTAAGATCAAAGTCTGATGGAACGGTAATAACTACATCAGATTGGTCTGTGGAAACAGAACGGGTGCTGGATGGTCTAAGCCTGGATACAGAATATGAACTCTGGGTGAAAGCCCGGAATGGCGATGGTGTAGAAAATGAATTTTTGAAGGTTCAGAATAGCTTCTATAGTAATCAGACACCCAAAGGGACAATCATAGAGCCTACAGAAAATAGAATGATCGCTGGCTCTGAAATATTTAATTTGTCAGGTAAAGCCTGGGATCAGGATCAAGACGACCTGACTATTTCCGTAATAATTGATGGAGTAGAAAAAAAGGCATTGGTTTCCGCGCCTCCGTTCAGTACTCCGGAAGAGAGTAATTGGTCCATAGAGTTTCAGGGAAGTGAGCTAGGTGATGGGATCTATACAGAAATTGTAGTTACTGTGGCAGATTCAAAAGGTGCAGCATTAGAACTTCCCTTGGACGTTAGCCTTACCGTAGATAAAACTCCCCCCGCCGCGAATACTCCCACTGTTACGGTAGATAGCACGACGCAGATCATAGTTGCGCCGGCAGCTGAGGATTCTATGACGGGATTACAGATGGCTCCGTACCTTTATAACCGGAATGGAGAGGATATAGGCCCATGGATGGCAGAATCATTTGTGGATACTGAACTGACCCCGAATACCCAATATACCTACAAATACAAAGCCAGGGATGTTGTAGGTAACGAGAGTGAGTATTCAGAAGAAGTAAGCAAATACACGTTGGCGCTGAACCCTGCAGAAGTGCAGATAACTTCTTCAACAACAGACAGTATTTCGGCGCAAATTGCTAATGATGGCCAAAATGGCATAACTCCTGAAACCTATATTGAAGTTCGTTCGAAGTCTGATGGGACGGTTATTGCCGCATCAGATTGGTCCGCGGAAAAAGATCGAACGCTAATTGGCCTGAGTCTGAACACTGAATATGAACTTTGGTTTAAGGCTCGGAACGGTGATGGGGTGGAAAATGGATTTGTAAAAGTCCAAGATAGCTTTTATAGCAACCGATCTCCCCAGGGGGAAATCTCAGAGCCCATAGAAAATAAAGTAATTTTAGGACAGGATGCTTATATTTTGTCAGGAAAGGCCTGGGATACAGACCAGGATCATCTTACCATTTCCGTAACGATTGGAGATGTAGAAAAAGCATTTGAAATGATGGAGACTCCCTCTGGAGAACCTGTTGAAGATAACTGGTCAGTCAGTTTTCAGGGAGAAGAACTGGCTGATGGAATTTACAGTGACACGATCGTTAAACTAACAGATACAAAAGGTACAGTAACCGAGGTTCCCTTGAATTACAGTCTTACCTTAGATAAAACTCCTCCCGTTGTTAATACTCCCACGGTTACAGTAGAAAGCACGACGCAGATTACCGTTGCGCCGGAAGCTGAAGATTCTATGACTGAGTTGGGGACAGTGCCATATCTATATAACCGGAATGGGGAGGATATAGGTACTTGGATGGCAGAATTGTTTTTGGATACTGAACTGACTCCGAATACCAAATATACCTACAAATACAAAGCCAGGGACGCTGTAGGCAACGAGAGTGAGTATTCAGAAGAAGTAAGCAAATACACGTTGGCGCTGAACCCTGCAGAAGTGCAGATAACGTCTTCAACAACAGGCAGTATTTCGGTGCAAATTACCAATGATGGTCAAAATGGTATAACTCCTGAAACCTATATTGAAGTTCGTTCGAAGTCTGATGGGACGGTTATTGCCACATCGGACTGGTCTGCGGAAGAAGATCGAATGTTAACCGGATTGAGTCTGAACACTGAATATGAACTTTGGTTGAAGGCTAGGAATGGCGATGGGGTGGAAAATGGACTTGTAAAAGTCCAAGATAGCTTTTACAGCAATCGCTTACATCAAGGTAATCTTTCAGGACCTGAGGGAGATGGGATAATTACGGAGAACCTTGGTCAGCAAAGCTTTACCTTGTTCGGAAAGGCCTGGGATTTGGACCAAGATAAGCTCACTGTTTCTGTGACGTTTGGAAATGTAGAAAAAACAATTGAAATAACGGAGACTCCCCCTGGAGAACCAGCTGAAGATAACTGGTCAATTTCGTTTTCCGGGGGAGATCTCCCCAATGGCAGTTACAATAATATTTCCATAAAAATTAAAGATGGCAAAGGGGAGGAGATTAATCTCCCCTTTGAATATTCCCTTACAGTCGCTGTAACTAGGATAGTTAAAATTGAAATTGAACCACATGAGGTGAGAATCCCAGTCGGTCAAAGCCAGAAATTGAAGGCGTCGGTTTTTTATTCAAATGGGTTTATTGAAACTACAACAGATATTACTGATTTTGCCGCATGGACGAGTTCTAACCAAGGAATTGCAACAGTGAATCAAGGAAATGTGTTAGGGTGTTCACAGGGACAAACGAGCATCCAAGCAAAATTGGAGGGAATCATCGGTACAGTACAAGTCGAAGTCAGTGCTCCTATTATAACTAGGATTGAATTATTGCCTGAACGAACTGTAGCAGTAGGAAATGCATGTACACTTACTGCTACAGCATATTTTTCTGATGGGACAGCCAAAGATATAACCCAATCCGCAATTTGGTCAAGTTTGAATCAAGAAATTGCATCTGCGAACTTAGGGACAATTATCGGACTTAAACAAGGTGTAGCAATAATACAAGTGGAATATAACGGATCGATTGGAACGGTTCAGATTGAGGTCAAAGACCCCGTTATAACAAATGTTGAAATCATTAATGAAAAACCAGTAATAGCAGTGGGGGATACAGTCAACCTAATGGCGAAAGCAAATTATTCTGATAGAACGGTAAAGAATGTTACTCAAGTTGTTAGTTGGACAAGTCTTAATCCTGATATCGCCTCTGTCAACCGCGGCATAGTAACTGGAATAAGCCATGGCACCACAACGATCCAGGCAGAGTTAGAGGGGAAGATAGGAGCAGTTCAAGTAGAAGTTACCCACGTTATTACTATTAATCTTGAATCAGAGCAAAGTCAACTCCAGCGAGGAGAAAGTCTCTTCTTAAAGGCCATAGCTCATTATTCAGATAACAAGATGGTAAATGTGACTAATATGGCCACATGGAGCAGTCTCAATCCTGAAATCATATCTGTTGATGGTACTGGGAAAATTACAGCCCTAAGCGAAGGTAGGGCAATTGTCCAAGCAGAATTTGAAGGAAAGTTAGCAACGGTAGAAATTACAGTCACCGACCCGGCCATCACCTATCCGTCTAATTCTGTGTCTTCGGATCCGCATGATCATGAGCTTTCGAGGCCCCCCACAACAAATCCTGAATTGACTAATCCAACACCCGGAACACCACCTGTTACCTCAATACCCGATACTCCAAAACCGACAGTACCCGAGACAACCGTTCCAGAAAATGTCCCCGATCTTCCACAACCACCAAAAGATGAAAACCAAATTTCTCAACCAGAAACAGGAAAGCCTTCAAATAGTAAGCCTACTGAGACTACTCCTACCGTATCTAGACCGAGTTATGGGAATAGACCTTATGGGATCGGAAATCAACCTCAAGGTAATATGAAAGGTAATACGAAAGGTAATACGAAAGGTAATGCGAATTTAAGTACTCATACCGTAGCCCAACTCCCGGATTTTCTGCGGAACTTACCTACAAGAACTACAGAAACCGGGGTAATTAAAGGTTATGTCAAAGATGCCCAGGGCAATCCTATTGCGGATACCCGGATAGAGCTGCACTCCACCCCTCGGATTACGTTTACCGACTCCCATGGTTTCTTCCGTTTTGATAATGTAGAAATGGGAGCCCACAAGATTTATCTGGCCGATGAAAAAATATCTAAGAATCTGGTTCTCCTGAATTCCATTACCGTAATAGACAGTGACCAAGTTAAATCCATGACTGGGGATCAGGTAGCGTATGGCTTAGGGGATAATGGCATTGTAGAAACAGCCCAAGTTCAACTCTCGGCAAACGATTCACTCAAAGAGCTAGAGATTATTGTGGATATGAACTCAAAAGGCAAAGGAAAAGGGTTCAGCCTAAAAAGTCTCTTGCCGGAAAACATTCCAGCTGCGGCAGCTCTAGCCGGTGGGATTGGCCTATCTGGGAGCATGCTTGTTATCTTCGTATTGTTTAAAACCAGGCGAAACGCGAGCATCTATGTTGGCTCTAAGTGCATCCGGAGAAGAAGAGTAAAGCTTACTCAAGGCGAATTAACCCTAGAGCTACGAAAAGAGTTTTTGAAATCAAACGGTGACAATTTGAGAATTGTTTTTTCAAAATCTCTTTCTCGTAAACTCGCTGGAAAATCTATCACTATTACTGAAGCTGGGGAAGTCGTAACCCGATTAATAGCTCCGGAATTTACTGGCGGCTCCCTTGAAATTGAAGTCGAAACTCTAGGTGAATAAAGAATTAACGCAGAGCGGCAAGTATAAAGCTTGCCGATTTGTGCTGACCGAAAGGAGATCCAAATGGCGAAGCGAACAGAAGCGATACCTGTTAATAACGCACTCTTAAATGTCATTACCCCCATGGGTCTAAGCTTCACCCGCAATACCCTTACCCTTGGTGAAAACAAAGGCAAAGCCTATGGAATAATCAAATACCATCAAGATCCCGACTATGGTTGGCTGGCCAAAATCACCAACATTCCATCTACCATTGTATCCATTACTTTTACGCCGACCGACACAGGCAATTTTATTGATACCCTGTCTTCAACCATCCGTCTCAATCGGGGTACGGCTGATAGCACGAAGGATCCTTTGACCCGGCAAAGGGCTATAAGAACAGCGGATAACGCAGAAAAGATATTGGCTCAAATAGACCAAGATGGAGAATCGGTAGGCCTCATGAGCGTCATCGTTATGCCCATAGCGAGAGATGACCAGACGTTCGCAAAGGTGTGCCGTAAGGTGGAAAGCACTGTAGTCGGGCTGAAATGCAAAGTCCGTGTCCTGGCCAACCTCCAAAAAGAAGGGCTGAAAATGCTTTCTCCTTTTTATGGCACGGATGAAAAAGTAGAAAACATTACCCAACGTCCGGTACCCCTTTCTAGCTTTATTGGAGGCTTTCCATTCGCTTCGTCAGGTTATAACGATGGAACGGGTTACTACTTCGCAAAAGATGCAGCAGGGGGGCTTATTATTCTGGACCCGTGGATCAGGGGAGGTGATAGAACAAATTCTAATTTTGTTATTACAGGAACCATCGGAGTAGGTAAATCGACAGATATAAAACACATTGGCTTATCGGAATATATGAGGGGAACAAAGGTGATCTTTATTGACCCCCATCGGGAATACAGGGACTTTACACTTAACCTGAATGGCGATTGGATTAATGCCGGTGGTGGATCTAAAGGGAAAGTTAATCCTCTACAAATCAGAACGGCGGCCAAAGATGATGAAAGTGAAGCGGATAACCTCTATGCCGACGATGGCCATGGAATGGGGGATATGGCTTTATATATCAAAAGCATAGAAATCTTTTTTAGTCTGTATATTCCTTCTTTAAGTGATAGGCAAAAAGCAATTTTAAAAAGTGAGATTATTGAGCTCTATAACAAGTTTAATATCTTTTGGAATACAGAAATTAAAAAGCTGAAGAATACCGATTTTCCTATTATGGAGGATCTTCACCGCCAAATTATTGAGAAGGCTAAGGAACGAAATAATCCTTATCAAAAAGACTACGATGATTTAGGTTTATTACTTAGGGATATTGCAATAGGTTCAGATAGTTTTCTTTGGAATGGACATACGACGATTCAAACGGATTCCCAATGTGTTTGTTTAGATACCAAGGATTTGCAAACAACTTCAAATAATATTAAGTCTGCTCAATATTTTAATCTCTTGCAATGGGCATGGGACGAAATGGTCAAAGACCCAACCCAAAGAGTTATGCTTATTTGTGACGAGGCTTACTATATGATTGACCCAAATGTCCCCCAAAGTCTTATGTTTCTGAGAAATGTTTCAAAAGGTGTTCGGAAATATGAGGGGGCCCTCGGAGTTATATCTCACAGCGTAGTAGATTTTCTTGATCCTAAAATTAAGATGTATGGGCAACCTTTACTCGAAATGGCCTGCTTCAAAATCCTCATGGGTACCGATGGAACCAACTTAAAAGAAACCAAAGAACTCTACAACCTAACAGATGCAGAGGAAGAGTTGTTGGCCAGCAAACAACGTGGGCAAGCTCTTCTTATGGTTGGATCAAAACGGCTGAGAGCAAACTTTGAAATACCCGATTACAAATTTGAATATATGGGTAAAGCCGGAGGAAGATAGTGAGGTGAGCGCATGGCCGACCCTGTAACCAGTAAAGTCCTTTTTCGCCTGGCTGTTTTGGCCGCTGACGAAGATGAAAGAAGGAACCTTTTAATTTTCTTTTCAATACCTATAGCCCTGGTTCTTCTAATCCTCATGATCTTCGCCTATATCCTTGCAAGCCCGCTATCTTTCATAGCGGGCTTTTTCACGAACCCAAACGAAATGGCAGCCCTCCAAGCCTTCCGTGCGGAGTATGGCGATAAAGTACGCCTCCAAAAGGGAGCCATTATCTTAAACGGAAAATATCCTATGCCAGTAGTAGGTGTAATCACCTCACCCTACGGTCAACGAATCCATCCTGTAACGGGCAAATCGAGCTTCCACACCGGTATTGATATTGCTCCGGAATGGCATAGCGAAATCAAGAGTATTGCCAATGGTCAAGTTGTCGAAGTAGGGATTGACAATAATTACGGAAATTACATCTTGATCAAACACGATTATCCGGATGAAACCTTCTACTCTTTTTATGCCCATCTATCCAAAATCTTCGC